>JAJRSQ010000029.1 GCA_024278725.1 Chloroflexota bacterium | reverse complement strand
TGATAATAGCATGAAATGCCCAGAATGTTCATCAAAGTTCCTCAAAATTTACCGGTGTTGAATTATCGTAGGGGTGGCTCGCGAGCCGCCCCTACGAGGGTTTATTCTCTGTGTCTCTGTGGTGATTTTTACCCTAAAACTGCCGGCGCGCATCATCCAAGTTGGGGGCAGGGGTGGTGCGCTCTTTCCAGTGCGAACCGGCGGCTTTCTTCAAGCCGAGCGTATCGCCGAAAAGGGTTGCGCCCAAGCCGAAGGGCGCCAGAATGGTGAAATAAAAGAGCGACAGGATGACTCGCCCCACCATATTGCCGATAAACCGCCCGAAACGCTGCCAGCCGTGCCAGAATTTTTTCAGTGCGTCCATAGATGCTCCTAAAACAGGGTGTAGATGAACGGCGCGACCCCGGATGCCGACGCGAAAATCAATGCCAGCCCGATGAGCAGCAACATTGTCACCATTGGGATGAGCCACCATAGTTTCCGTTGCCACAGAAACGCCAGAATTTCTCCGGCAACGCCGGTGTTGGTTGTCATTGCTTTAAAAAAGTTTTTCACAGCCATTTTGTCCCTCATTATTCCTTCAATCGTTTACCATCGCCACAATTATACACAACAGACCCATTTAAGCAATGAAAACAATCCGAAAAAATTATAACGGCTTCGCAAGGTGAAGTTTATTGCCCGCCGCCGTTGTTTTTGGGCGAAGAGTCGTTCATTTCCGAGAGCGCCGCATACACCGCATCCCACGCCGAGCGCACCCGCGCCAGCCCGGCATTGTCTTCCGGCAATTGCCCGTAATGCACGTTGATGTAAGCGTTGGTGATGAGGGTCAACGGTTCTGCCAGCGCAGGGTATTCTTTTTTCAAAACGGATAGAAATTCGAGCGGGGTTTGACTCTCGGCGCGCTGATGCCCGTGTTCTGCCGCGAGCACCGTCAGTGCGGCATAAATGCGGCGAATGGTGGCGGCGGCGCGCAAATCCCCCCCGATACCGAATTGGCGGACGAGATTGACCATATCCGCCAGCCGTTTTTTTCCCCGCGAAAACCAGCCGTCCGCCCCGCGTTTGCCCGGCGAAATCGTTTCGCTGTCCCCGGCGATGCCGCCGGTGTCTGCCCCGCCGCGCCGGTATCGCTGGCGCAGTCCGCCGGTGAAGCGATAAAACAGCCACAATATCAGCGTAATGCCCGCCGCGCGCCACATCCAGATGGTATACTTCGCCCACCAGACCGGTTCCGACGGGGTGGTGGATGGAACCGCTGCGGGCACGGGGGTCGCGGCGGGGGCGGCGGTGGCGCTGATGCCAATATCCCCCGCGTCGTTGGCGTAGGATTGAAGCCACCGGATAATCCACTGGATGAGGGGATCCAGTTTCATCATCATCCAAATGAAAATGGCGGCGAGCGGTTTGAGCAGATAAGCCGCGCCGAGTGCCACCGTCCCCATCACTTTATCCAGCAGGGGGAGCGAAAAAATGCTCCCCAGCACCAGCACGGCGATTAATGTGCCGCCGACAATCGCTGTGCTGTTCAGCAGCCGAATCCCCCAACGCCCTGTGGCGGCGTCGCCGTGAAATTCGGCGATGGTTTGGGTGTGGCTCAGGCTCATCGCCAGCAGAATACTGACCACGAACAGCAGTAAAATCCCCAGCGATGGCGCGAGCGCGGGTTGCAGACTGCCCAGCAGCAGCGCCACCGCAAAGCCGATGGTTCCCGCTTCCATGGTGAATTTTGCAATGGACATTTCGGGCGGGGTGTGCCCCAAAAACAGACAGCGCCACCAGATATATCCCACCGCCGCCAGTAGCCAGATGGCGGTCATGCGCACCTCACCGCGAGCGACCGCGTCACGGGTGAATTGCCCCAGCCAGCCCGGTTGCCACAGGTGTGCGGCGGGGTAGAGGGTGGCTTTCAGCAGCGCCAGCCAGGCGATGCCCGCCAGCACCATCCCCCCGGCGCGAGTGGTTTCCAGCGGCATTTGATACACATCGGTGAGCCAGCCGAACAGAATGGCAATCCCGACTGCCAGCACCACCGAGACGAACCAGCGCGCGGAACTCCCCGCCACGGGAACCAGCACGAGCAAAACGGTTGCCAGCCAACTCGCTTCCGCCAGGGTGAGCAAGCCGTAAATCGCCCCCCGTTTGGGTTTTAATGGAAGGAGGAACAGGTTCATACGGTTTTCTCCGGCGCGATGGGCGCATCCTCTCCCAAAACAACCGGGGTGAAATGGTAACTTTCGGCGACGGCACGCCCCGGCATGTGAAACGTTAAAATTCCCCGCAGCCAATGGGGCGGCGTTTCCGCCAGCGAAAGAAGCATCACTTTTCGCCCGGCTTGTTGCAGACGCACCAGCACGGTTTCCAGTTCGGGCGATATGACGGCGGTGATGACCACAATTGTCGCGCCCCACGACAGGCGGCGACTGTCGTTCAGCAGGTACGATTCAAAACTGCCGCTGGCGATGCCGTTGATGCTGGCTAAGGCTTCCAGCAGATGGGTCAACTGCTGCGGACTGCGACTCGGCAGCACGCGCAGCGGCTGGTCGGAGCGGAAAACCGTCCCGTTCGCCGACAGCCCGACCATCAATCGCCGTTCCACGGCATAGGCGCACATACTCGCGGCGACGCTCACCAGCCGCTCCAGCATTTCGTTGTCCACCCCTTCCCAGTGTTTGGCGTAGGTGGAAATATTGATGAACAGCATGACGTTGGGGGCGGTACTCGGCTCGAAAACTTTGGTTTGCAGGGTATCGGTGCGGGCGGTGTTTTTCCAGTGGACGTGCCGCAAATCGTCTTCCGGCTGATAGGGGCGCACGCCGCGCATATAAATGGGGTCTTCGAACATCCTGCGCCGCGAAAGTTGTTCTCCCAGCAATTCTTTGGTGGGGAAATCCAGTCCGGTGACGGGTCTCACTTCCGGGTAGATGATGATGCGGTCTTCCTGCCGCCGTTCTTCGGTGATGGTGAACAGCCCGAAGGGGTCGCCCGCTTCGAGGCGAAGTTGGGCGAAGCGATACAATCCGCGTCGACGGCAGTCAATGTGATATTGGCGGCTCACGCGCTCATACCAGCTCAACGCCACATGCTGGCGGATGAACGACAGCCCCGGAATGTGCGAGCCTTCCGGCTTCGCATCGGTGAAAATCAGTTCAGTGGAAACATAATCGTCCACCCGCAGACGGGGCATCGGCAACCATTTGCGATTGGTGAACGATAAATTCACGGTGATGGTCTCGCCCACAAAGGCGCGTTTTTCCGAAAATTCACGGCGATATTCAAAGTGTCGCAGGGCGAATTTTTGCCATTGCCACGCCACCAGATGGATGGTTGCCACGATGATGGCGAAAAAGAGAAACGGCGCAGAGTGCAACCAATATCCGGCGATGAGCAATCCCACGCTGATGACGATGGCGCGCTCTTTGGGGGTGAGTTTTTGTTGGGGCATAATTTAAAGTGACGGGTGACGGGTGACGGGTGACGGGTGACGGGTGACGGGTGACGAATTATTGAGAGGTCATTCGTCACTCGGAAAGGGTATTTTACGGGCGCAGCCGTTTTAAGACCAGGGGGATGATGGTGTCGAGCAGGTCATCATATCGGTGCGTCCCCAATCGGGCAATCACCGCCGCTTTGATGGTGGCGGTCAGGTCTGCGGCGGGCGCAGGGGAGGCATCTGCCCGCACCAGCGCCATCCCCAGCGACTGCACTTTTTCGCGCGCCAAATCGGTCAGCACGGTGGAATCATCCACCCGCAACGTGCGCACACCCTGCGCGTGCATATCCTCGATGTCCCGTTCAGTGTAAAAGGTTTTCATCGCGCCCCCTTTTTACGCGCTCCGACCTTCCAGGCTTTCAATGGCGGCGATGGCGGCGGCTTGCGCGGTCTTCATCTCCGCTTCCGTGCCGCTCATCCACATTCTGCCGAAGCGTCCCACCGATGAAATGTGAATCAACTTGATACTGGCGCGTTTTTCGGCTTCATTGGCGGCAATATTGATGTACGCGGCGGGCGCAACTTCCAGCACCAGTAGCGTTTCGCCGGGAACCAGCATACTCCCGCGCCGAAAACGGTTCAGCAATTGCGCTTGATAGGGGTCAACATTGGTAATCAACTGCACCGATGCCAGCGACGGCTTGATGCGGTCTTCCG
>JAJRSQ010000380.1 GCA_024278725.1 Chloroflexota bacterium | reverse complement strand
TTGGTGATTCGGGTGCGGGTGCGCGAGAGAACTTCGCGGAATGCGCCGCGCCCGGAGCCGTACATGCCATCTGCCACCACCCGCAATTCCCCTTCCGAAATGATGTCCAAATCAATCAGATTGCTGGTCAGATGCTCATAATATGACCACGCGGGGTCGAAACGCAGGATGAGCTTTTGCGCCAGCGCGTCTTCATAGGGCATTTTCGCGGGTATCTTTCCCGCCGATTGATTCTCCGCCAGAATTTGCGCCACCCTTTGGGTGACACTTTTGGGCACCGCGCCGCCATAGTGCGCTTTGAGCTTGAAGCCGTTGTAGCGCGGCGGGTTGTGGCTGGCGGTAATCATCACGCCCATTGAGGCTTTTTTGTGCACCACGTTGTAGCTGATGGCGGGGGTGGGGCAGTCGGCGCGGGTGAGATGCGCGATGATACCGTTGCCCGCCATCACGCTCGCTACTTCGGCGGCGTAGCGGTCGGAGAGAAAACGGGTATCGAAGCCGATGACGACGGAGGGGTCGGTGGTATTTTGGTGCAGATAGTCTGCCACGGCTTGCGAAACCAGCCGCAAATTCTCAAAAGTGAAGGTGTCGGAGATGACGGCGCGCCAGCCGTCGGTGCCAAATTTGATGGTCATGGTCTCTTCTTTCTGTTGATGGTTTCAAGTAATAAGCTATCAGTTTTCAGCTACAGATGAAACTGAAGGAACAAGGGTTATCCGGGGACGATTCCGGTTTAACGGTAACTGAATACTGCAAACTGAAAACTACCGCTATCGTTTTTCGCCGCTATCAACCCAGGGGAGATATTTTTCCCAGCGGTAGTTGAGATAAGACAGCATATCTTCAAATTCCGCCGCTTGCGCCGCAACCGTGCCCGCCTGCCCGACGGCGGTTAAGCCGGCAACTTCGCCCCAAAAGCTGGCGAGCCTACCCTGAAACAGGGGATAGAGCGCCGCCGTCACCGCCTCCGGGTCGCGTTCCCCCTTATTGTAAACGACGGCAAAATCATAGGCAATTTTCGCCCACAAATCCGAGGGGAAATGGAAATTTTGCACGGGCTGGCTGGCGAGATATTCCACCGCCGCCAGATTTTCCGCGAACATGATGCGCTGCCATAACCCGCGATGCGCCATCCAGCCGAGCGCCAGCGCTTCAATGTGCCCCTCAAGGTCGAAATCAGGGGGGGCGGTTTTGGCGCGGTTGGAAAATTCGGTGAAGGTGGACACTTTTATCCGTTTGCGGTGCGTTTGCCACTGACGCTGCCGCAGATGCAATTGACGGAACATCGTACCGACGACATTTTTGAAGCGGGTCAGGGTGCGGGTGAACGATAGCGCGGGCTGCGGCGGTTTTTCGCCCACGGCTGCCTGCGCGATGCGCCACCCTTGCGTGATGGCAAAGGTGTTGAGCCAAACGTCGAAGCCGTCGGCGTTCACTTCCGTGCCCCATACATCTTGCGCCAGAATTTCAGCGGCACATTGCGGCGAGAGCGCAAAATCGCCCCCAGCCGGATGCTGGAGATTCAATTTCCAGATGGCGCGGGTGAACGGATATACCAGCAGGTCGTTCAGAGCGCTGTCGGGGAGTTGCCACCCGTAACGGGCTTTGACTATGTGCGCCCGTCCATTGAGTACCAGCGTTGCCAGCGCGGGAATCCAACGCGGGGAGATGCCGGTGGTGTGGCTGTCCAGAATCACCATCACTTTGGGTTTGAGGTGGAGCGCCCCGTGCAAAATGGCGCTGATGCCGCCGCCACGCCCCAAAACGCCGGTGTACCGGCTGGCAATCACGGGGGTGCGCGCCGAGCCAACCGCTTGAATCGCGTCGCGGGTGCGGCTGCTCAAGCCGGTGTCGGTGTTGATGATGACCGTTTTCAGCCCCGGGAAATATTTTTCCGCGCCGATGACCGCCTGCCGGGCGAGTTGCGCTGCACGGGCGGGCGGGATACTGTGGGTGGTGAAACCGATGACGATGTCTGCCGATGCCACTTGCCGTAATCGGTGCGGGGTGGGCGAGCGCAAAACGGCGTGCATGGGGGCATGTTCGTTCACCATACCAGCACCATGCCGATGTCGTTCACGTTGGTGTTGGTGGCGCCGGTTTTCAGCAGGCAGTCCATTGCCTCGAAAAAATGGTAGCTGTCGTTCCTTTGCAGAAATTCGGTGGCGCCGCACCCTTGCGCCGCCGCGCGAACTACGGTATCTCCGGTGATGATTGCCCCGGCGGCGTCGGTGGGTCCATCGTTGCCGTCTGTGGCGACGAATGCCGCCAGCACGCAGCGCATGCCGTCAATTTCCCGCGCGGTTGCCAGCGCCAGCTCGGTGTTCCGCCCGCCCAGCCCGTCGCCGTGAACCGTCACGGTGGTTTCGCCGCCGAATAAAAATGCCGCCGGCGTGCCCGTTTCGTCCACCTGCCGGCGTAATTCGCGGGCGCGTGCGGCTATCCAGCTCGCCACGTTGCGCGCTTCCCCTTCCACAAAAGCCGGTTCCACCGATACGGCGAATCCCGCTTCGGCGGCGATGCGGGCGGCAGTGTCCAGCGCCATCCGGTTGTTGGCAATAATGTGATTCTGCACTCGCGCAAAAATCGGGGCGTCCGGTTTGGGGGTTTCCGGCAGTTGCCCATCCTGCCCCTGCGGGAAAACGCGGGCGATGGCGGGGTCGAGTGTATCCCACAGCCGGTAATCTTTCAGCACGCCGATGGCGTCGGCGAAGGTGGTGGGGTCGGGCGCGGTGGGTCCGGAGGCAATCGCGTCGAGCGGGTCGCCGCCGACGTCGCTCAAAATCAGGCTGACGACGGTGGCGGGCATCGCCAGTTCTGCCAGTCGCCCCCCCTTCACCCGCGAAAGGTGCTTCCGCACGGCGTTGATGGCGGTGATGGGCGCACCGGCGCGCAGCAGTTCCCGGTTCAGCTTTTGAATTGCCGCCAGCGATACCCCCTCAACCGGCGCAACCAACAGCGCGGAGCCGCCGCCGGAGATGGCGCAAATCACCAAATCGCGCGGGGTGGTTTCCGCCAGCAAGTTGATGAGGGCGTGGGTGTGCGTCAGTCCGTTTTCATCGGGGACGGGATGCCCCGCTTCCGCCAGTTTTATCGGGGCGATGGGGATTGTCGGAGGCAGGGTGTGCCCGTATTTCACAATGACCAGCCCGGCGGTGATGCGGTCAGCGAGCAGGGTGTGGATGGCGTGCGCCATCGGGGCGCTCCCTTTGCCAAAACCGATGACCCGCACGCGGTCAAAATCATCGAGGTTGAGCGAATGGTTGCCGCAGGTCAGGGTATTTTCGGCGCGATGCAGATGAGACATCACTGCGGCAAAGGGGTCTACGGCGGCAATTGCCCCGGTGATGATTTTGTGGGTGATGTGTTGAATGCGATTATTGTCCCAATTCATCTTTTACCACCTGAAGTGCGTCGTCCACGGTTGCGGTGTCGTTCACCACACTTTCAACGGCTTGTTGAATGGTGCGGCTCATTTGAGTATAGCCTGAAAAGGTGGGCGGTGTGTCGGCGGCGACTAAATATTCGCCCAAAAATTGCCAGTACGGGTCATCTCCCGCCACCAGGGTGAAGGCATTTTGAGTGGGGGGGATGGCTTGCGCGTAGCTTGCCCACGCAGTGGTCGCCTCTGTGCTCAAAAAAGTTTCAATGAGATTGATGGCGGCATCCTGCCGGAAGGGGTCGGGGGTGATGAGGGCAATCACCCAGCCATGCACAATTGCCGCCGGTTTGCCCGTTTGGGTGGGGATGGGCGCGGGGACGGACGTGCGGAGCTGGTGACGGTCGCTGAGGTAGGTGCGGGTGTCGATGTGCGTCAGCGCGATATTGCCGTTTTTGTAATCCGTCCAAAATTCGGTGGGGTCGGATTCCGCGAACATCGCCGGGGTGATGTCGCCCTGTGCGCGCAAATCGCGGTAATATTCCAGCACCGCCCGCAGCGCGTCCGGCGAGAGAGCCGGCGTGCCGTCGGCGTTGGTGAGCGTGCCGCCTGCCGCGCGATACTGCAACAGGGTTGCATCGGCGAGGTTGCCGTTCTGCCCCACGCCGGCAAAGCGATAGCTCACATTTGCGGATAGCACATCCTGCCAACTGAGCGGGGTGGGGGTGATGAGCGTGGTATTCGCCACCAGATGTTCCACGTTCATTTGCAGGGGAATCGCCGCGAGCGAGCCGTCAATGGTTCCCAGCGCGCGGGCGGCGGGGAGTAAATCCTGCACAATGGTGCGGTCTATCTTCCCGGAGAGGGGTTGCAGCAGCCCGGTGCGCCACGCTTGCGGCAGTTGGTCGTCGCGTAGAATGAGCACATCCGGCAGAATGTCCGGCGCGACGGTTTTGGCGGAGAGCAGATAGTTCACCGCGCTCGCCTGTCCGCTCACCTTTTTCACGAAAACAGAAACGTGGTCGGGGGGGGAATTGGCTTCAAACGTGGTGAGGGTTTGGTTCACCAGATTGATTTGCGGCGAAAATTGCTCCACCGTCCACAGGGTGATGGTGATGCCGGTGGGGTTCGGGTTGCTGGCGATGAAATCGGCGGCGGTGCTGACGGGTTTGGGGGTGCTGGTCGGCGGGGTGTCGGTGGGGGTGGCGGTTGATTGTGCCGCATTGCACCCCACCACCGCCAGCAACAGCGCGGCGGCAATTAATATGGTGGTCAAAAGCTGTTTAATTCGATGAAAATCAGAAGATTGCATATAGGTTCTCCAAAAGTTGCCGCCTAAATTATACCATTGACTCAGCCGCTTGCCCATTTATTAGCCTTCTGATAGAATTGAAAATTGGCGGCAATTGCACCGCCATCGTTCTGTGAAAAATGACAATTATTTTCCAAAGGAGAGAGTGATGGATCTCGCTCGTACCATCCGGGATGTGCCCGATTTTCCCGTTGAAGGAATTTTATTCAAAGATATTACCACGCTTTTGCAAGACCCCAAAGCGTTGAAAGAAACGGTTGACCGTTTGCACGCCTATGCCGATTCACGGAATGTGGATGTGATTGTGGGGGTTGAATCGCGCGGGTTTATGTTCGGTATGCCACTGGCGTACAATATGGGGTTGGGCTTTGTGCCGGTGCGGAAGCCGGGGAAACTCCCCGCCGAAAAAATCAGCGAGAGTTACACCCTGGAATACGGCACGAATACGCTGGAAATCCACACGGACGCGATGAAGCCGGGACAGCGCGCGCTGGTGATTGACGATTTGCTCGCCACGGGGGGGACGGCGCTGGCAACCTGCAAGCTGATTGAACGGCTGGGCGGGGTTGTCGCCGGGACTGCCTTCGCCATTGAGTTGAGTTTTCTGAAGGGGCGGGAGAAGTTACACGGTTACGATGTTTTCTCGGTGGTGAAGTTTGATTGAACGAAAAAAAGCCCCGTTTCGGCGGGGCTTTTGAATGTCGTTTTCCGGTCAACTGACCAAATCGGAAATGATGACAATCCGTTTGGTGTCAATCAGATAGGGCCAGCATGATTGAAGCGTCGCCACGGGTCCGGTGGTGGGGAGCATCACTTCCACATCGGTGGGGTTGACGAACCGTTTTTCCCGAACAACATACGTGTATTTTGTGGGACCCGCATAAATGTAATACTCGTCGCCGGGTTCGAGTTTATCCAGATAGCGGAAAATCTCGCCGAAAATATCGTTGTGCGCCGCCAGATACAAATTTCCCCGTTGCCCCGGTTGGGCGGAACCGGGCAGATGCCCGACTCCTTTCTTCAAATCTTCCCACGTCACCCCTTCGATGATGGGCGCATCAATGTTAATTTTGGGAATGACGATGCGGGTTGCCTGCGCGACGGGTTGTTCCGGCACTTCCAGCGCCGTGGCGGATGTGCCGGCGGGCTGCACCCAGTTTTGCAGATGGGCGGGCACGTCGGGGACGGCGCCCCCCTCAGAGGTGGGCGACGAGTGACCGCCGGGCAGGCGCACACTGGCGAGCGACGGCGGCGGCGCATCTGCCGAAAGGGTCGGTGCGGCGGGGACGGCGGCGGTTGCTTCCACCAGAATCGTTTGCGCCGAGACC
>JAJRSQ010000028.1 GCA_024278725.1 Chloroflexota bacterium | reverse complement strand
TTTTGAACAACCGGTACGACCGCGAACGCCGCGCGGAACAGTTCGGCGATATTGCGGTGAAAGATTTATCCTTCGATTGGCTCATCACCTTCGGCGCGTTTGAAGATTTGGTGACCCGCAAATTGAAGGGGAACGGTTTCCCCGCCGAGCGCATCGTCAATTTGGGGTTCAGCATCAACCCCTCACTGGATGAAATTCTGGACGCCATCGCCGGGATGATTCCCGACGGCTACCGCGCCATGCTGGTCGGATTCGTCAATATTCACACCCCGCAGGCGGAATTGATGATGGAATATTTTGAAGGGCTGGATGGCGCGCGTCACACCGAAACAACGGACGCGACGCACGCCCTCGGCTATTGGCAACGGCAGCGATTTGAAATGGCGCATCTTTAGTTTTTGGTGGTCAGTTTTTGGTTATCAGTTTTCAGTTTTACGGCAAGCAACGCTCCCTCTCTGATAACTGATTACTGAAAACCAACCGCTGTTTTTCGGGAGAAAAAAGTATGCATAATTATGGTATCCCCACCGAAGTTGTCCGGCTGGTGTTGGCATTGGGCATCATCGTCAGTATATTAATCTATGAGCGTTTCCGGTTGACGGGCGGCGCGGCAGTGGTTGCCGGGTATCTGGGCATTTTTGTCAATCGTCCGCTGTACATCATCACCACCATCGGCATTGCGCTGATTACCTTTTTTGTCGTGCAACGGTTCATCGCCCGCCGAATGTTTCTGTACGGGCGGCGGCGGCTGGTGGTGATGGTGATGGTCGGCATGGTCTTTGAGGGCATCGCCGGGACGGTGGCATACTTCACCGCCTCGGATGTTGCTTGGCTCATCGGGTTGTACGGGGTGGGCTTTGTGCTGCCCGGTCTCATCGCACAAGATATGGAACGGCAGGGCGTGTGGCGCACCGTCTTCACCACGCTGATAACCGCCCTCATCACTTATTTATTGATGGAAAATGTGCTGGCAATCAAAAATAATCTCCCCATCTACTGGAACAGCATCGCTTTTGAGGATAAAACAATTCTCTATTCATACCACACCCAACTGCTGATTCCCGCCGTCGTGTTGAGCGTCATCGTCAGCGCGGTGCTGTTTGAATGGATGAATATCCGTTCCGGTGGATTTTTGACCGCCGCATATGCCGCGCTCTTCGTGCTGAAACCGCTGCATCTGGTCTTCATCGCGCTGGTGGGGATTTTAGTCTATTTCACCGTCACCCATTTTCTCATGCGCTACACCCCCATTTTCGGGCGGACGAAATTCGCCATGATGGTGCTGACCGGCTTGGTTTTCACCTGGGGGCTGGAAGTGCTGATGGCGCAATTCACCAACAATGCCTTCATCCCCTTTGCGGGGTTCAGCGTCATCAGCCCGATGATTGCCGCGCTGATAGCCAACGATGGCGAGCGACAGGGCTTGCAAAAAACGATGATTGGCGTGACTGCCACCACCTTCATCGTATTTATCGCCATCAAAGGAGTTGATTTACTGGTTTTGGCATGATGAAATTTCGCGCACTTTTCGGGCTTTTCACCACCATTATCCTGCTGACGGCGTGCGGCACACCCCCGGCGACGGGTTCCACCGCGAAACCCGCCCCGCCAACAGCCACGCCGACCGTCACCGCCACGCCGTCATTCCGCGCCGTCTCGCCCGTGTCCCCCCTGCCGACCGCCACCCCGACCCCCATCCCCCCGACCGCCACGCCCACCCCCGCGCCGACTCTGCGCCCGCTGGCGGGAAATTTTTCCAATCAGATTGCGCGGTTGGAGCGCGCCGCCCCCACGGCAAAGAGCAACCTTTTTGTGCCGCCAACGGACGCGGAGATGGCAGATTTTGCCGCGCTGTGGCAAGCAATGGCGCAGGGTTCGGCGGCGCAGACGCAAGCTCTCGCGGCGCAACACGGCTACGAGTTGCTCCGTTACACCGACAACGGCGACGCGGGCGCGGTCAGCGTTTTATTGCGCGAAAAGAAGCCGGTGCGGCGCGGTTGGGGAATTTTCGCCCGCCGAATTGCCCCTCAAAACACCCTCATCATCGAAGCGCCCCATCCGCTGTTCGATACCGGCACGCCGGAAATCGCGCTGGGTATTTTCCGCGTGCTGGATGCTTCGGCGTTGTTGGTGGCGGGCGCGCACCGTTACGCCAACGCCGACGGCTCGGCGGACGCGGCGCACAGCGCACAAACGGTATTTCAGGCAATCCATGCCGCAGCCGCCGGAGGGGACTCGGTGGTATTGCAGATTCACGGCTTTTCCGCCGCCAACCATCCCGGCTACCCGCAAGTGGTACTGGGGGGCAACAGCCGCGCCGAAAGTGTCGCGCTGGCGGCATCGCTGGCGGAGAGTCTGCAAAACACCGGGCTGACCGTCGGCGTGTGCGGGTCGGGGCAGTGGAAAAAGCTGTGCGGCACGCGCAATTTACAGGGCGAAACGGCGGGCGGCGTCTTCATCCACGTGGAACTGGACGAATCGGTACGGGCGGATGACGCCGCACTGATAGCCGGCATGGTCGCTTTTTGGCAAAAGTAACTGCCATATTCCCGATACGCGCTACGCCCACCCTACGCCTTCTTTACCCCTCCCCCCCTTCCTCAAAAGATTTAAGCTACATTTAAGATTCCCCTAATATCCAATTAACCCATACCACCGTCTATTGTTGTATGCTGGAAGCGAAATTATTCATTTTATATTTTAGCGAAAGGAGTACGCAATGAGATCATTAACAAAATTACTGTTAATCGGTGGATTGAGTACGTTTTTAATTGTGAGTATCGTGGGCATCGGGGTGTGGACAATCGCCACCAACCGACCGGCATCCGCGCCCACCCTGATAGTGAAAGACAGCAAGGTCGCCGCCAGCGTCAGCGCCGGCAACCCCGTCGCCGGCACCGACTATTCGGCACAAATCGCCACGGTACAGCAAACAACGGCAGAACGCGCGGCACAATATGAACAACGCATCCAAGAATTGCAAAGCACCATCAACGCCCGCCAGACGGAATATCAGGTGCAGATTGAAGTCGCCGCCAAACAATTAAACACTTACCGGCAGGCAATCGCCCAAAAGGAAGAGAATCTGGCGGCGCTGAACACTCAGGCAGACGAATTGAATACCGCGTTGGCAGAACGCCAAACCACCTACCAAACCCAGCTCACCCAAACCCAAATGGGTTTTGAACAGCGGAAAGCGCAATTTGTGGCGCAACTTCAGGAAGCCCAAGCCGCCCTGAGCGCCGCATGGTCGCAGTTGGGACGTTAAACGCCTTATTATCCATTATTTGCTATTTTCAATCACGGAAGGGTCATATCCGATAAAGTTTCAGGGGAGCGGCGACACACAGTGAACCCTCCCCCCCTTCCGACAAAAAAGTTTAGGAGAGCCTTTATGAAACGAAATACCTCACTAATTGCTTCCGGTTTTTTAACGGTTTTGATTGTCATCGTCATTATGACGGTGAATTTGATGGGCGGCGCGCTGGCGCAAGGCGGCGGCTCCGAGGCGACATCGCCGGTGGCGCCCCCCGCCACCCCCCTCCCCCCGGCAGAGGTGACCGCAACCGCGACCACTCAGGATGGGGCGCTGCAAGCCTATCAGCAACAAGCGACGGAAGTTGAAAAACAGTACCAAACCCAAATCGACGGGCTGACCAAAACGCTGGAAAAGCTCGATAGCGATTACGGCACGCAATTGCAATCGCTGCAAGACCAGTTGGCGGTAGCGGAAACAAAAAACGCCGAGCTGGATGAACAAATAGCCACGGCGCAAGCCACGGTAGACGAATTGCAGGCAACGCTCACCACGATGGATGAAACATTCCAAACCGAATTGGCGACGCTGACCACCACCGCGCAGCAGGAAGAAGCATCGCTGCGGGCGCAGGTCGAAAGTTTATATACCGATTTACAGATGGCATACAATGAGATTTCCAACCGCCAAGCCGCTGCGGCGGCGGCAGCCGTTGCCAGCTACAACCCCCCGCCGAGCAACAGCGGTGGCAATAGCGGCTCATACACCGGCGACGATGACCACGGCGACGATGACCACGGCGGAAATGACGACGATGGAGAAAATGAACACGATGACGACTAAACCCACAACGAAGAAACGCAAACCGAATAAACTGGGGCGACCCGCAAAATTCATGATTGGCGTCGCCAGTATGGGCGCACTGTTGAGCGGATGGGGCGCGCTCGCCCGGTACGATGATACCGCCAAAGCAAATTCCGTCCCCGCCGAAACCATCTCGCAATCGCCGGGCGCAATTACCGCCCCGAATTTCTCGGCGGAACCGCTCCCGACGCTCACCCCGCTGCCCACACTCCCGCCCGTGCCGACCGTCGCGCCGGTGAAATCGGTGGTCATTCCCACCCCCATCGCGGGGAACGTTAACACGGTGGTGCGCAATGTTTCCGGCGCAAATAACACCACCGTCACCGCGCAAGTTGCGCCGGTTCCGACGCTGGCGCCATTGCCGCCCATGCCCGCACCGCCGCCTCCGCCGGTCATTTCGATGCCGGCAGCACCCGCGCCCGCACCCGCCGCCGGTGGTGGCGGAAACGTCACCGGCGGCTCGTAACCGTCAACTATCTACCCTTAAGAGCGCAGATGCACACATGACCGTTCTCCGTGTGCATCTGCGCGACAAAAAATTTCAATCGGAAAAAATTATGACTTACTGGCACTGGAACGGCTACGGCTTCAGAGCGATGAACACTCGCGTTTACACATGGCTGTACAGTTCCGCCCCCAACAGCACCGATATTCTTTTGGACGTTCAAAGTACCTTCAACAGCATGGAACGGCGTTTGAGCCGTTTCATCCCGCACAGCGAGTTGTCGCAATTGAACAACCACACCGGCGATGAATTCATCGCCAGCCCGATATTGTTCAGCGCGGTGCAGTCTGCGCTATGGGCGGCAACAGCCACCGGCGGATTGTTCGACCCCACGATTTTGCCGGAATTGGAAGCCGCCGGATATGACCGCAGTTTTGAAAAAGTTGAACGCCATCAATCGCCATTGAATGGCAATGGGGCGTCCGCCGCGCGGTTGAATTTTACCCATGTGACGCTAAAACCGTACAATCGCGGCATTGTCAAACCCGACGGGTTGAAGCTTGATTTGGGTGGGATGGGCAAAGGGTGGACGGTTGACCGCGTCGCCGACCGGTTGCTGACTCTGGGCGCATTTCTGGTGAACGCCGGCGGCGATTTGTACGCTTACGGCGCGCCGCCAAACCGCACGGCGTGGACAGTCGAACTCCCTCATCCCCCCGGCGCACCGCGCCCCGTCACCAAACTGTACGTGGCGAACCGCGCGGTTGCCACCTCCAGCATCCTCAATCGGCGCTGGATGCGGGGCAACACGTTGCAACACCATCTGATTGACCCGCGCACGGGCAAACCCGCCGATACGGATTTGCTGACCGTCACCGTGATTGCCAGCCGCGTCGCCGTCGCGGAAGTATACGCGAAGGTCGCGCTCATCTTGGGCGCAAAAGCGGGGCTTGCGTATCTGGAAGCGCTCCCCAATGTGGAAGGGTTGCTGTACACCCGCGAGCACACCATTCTGCACACCTCGCAATTCCGGCAGTATTTGCGCCAGCCGGAAGTTTATGCGCCGCAATAGCATCCCCCCGGCGAATCGCCATCCCCAAAAAATTTAAGCTAGATTTAACATTGGGATAACATACCATTAACCATCATATCCATTCGTTCTGCTACACTATGGACATCAATTGTCAGGAGTGATTTCATGTCTATTTCAGAAAATACACAATCGCCCCCCTTTATTTTGGAAATTGCCACGCTGGTCGCTGCCATCACGCTGGGAGCAGTAGCCGCGCTCATCATCATTATGCTCATCGTCACCAACAGTATTGATTTTTCGCCGCTGGCAAACACGCTGCGGCAAGCCCTGCCCGACACTCTCTCCGCCGGGGTGCAAACGCAGTTGGCGGCAATGGGGTTGCCGCTGGCGGCAGACAGCCCCGCGTACTGGTATATGTCGCGCGTGTCGGCGTTGCTGGGTTTTTTCTTCATCTGGCTCTCGACGCTGTGGGGGCTGCTGCTCTCCACCAAATTGCTCAAAAAACGGGTTTCGCCCGCGATGGTTTTCAGCACGCACGAATTTTTGTCGCTGGCGGGGCTGGGTTTCATCGTCTTTCATGCGTTTGTGCTGCTGGGCGACCAATATATTAAATTTGGATTATCTGACATTCTTTTGCCGTTTTCGGCATCCTTCAAACCGAATTTGGTGGGCATCGGCAC
>JAJRSQ010000379.1 GCA_024278725.1 Chloroflexota bacterium | reverse complement strand
GAAGGTAATCGAGATTGATTTCATCGAAGCCCATTGCGGCAATTTCTTTCGCCAGCCCGATATTGTAATCCCACACCGTTTCATCGAAGGGGTTTGCCCACGCCAGCCCTTCGCCATCCACCCAGATGGTGTCATCCGCATATTTGGTCGCCAAATCGGGGCGTCCGAATGCCAGCGGATTATCTTTAAATGTAACAATCCGCGCAATAGTGTAGATGTCGCGGGCTTTTGCCTCCGCCAGAAATTCCGCCAGCGTCATCCAGCCTTCCCGATTCCCGTCCACCCCCAGCGCGTCCGCCAGCGGCACTTGGCTATCCCACGCCAGCGAACCGCGGTCACTTTTCACGTCAATCACCACCGCATTTAATTCCGTGCGCGCCACCATATCCATCAAATTGATGATGGTATCATGCTGCGAAAGCAGCGCGAAGGGGATGTAGATGCCTTTCGCCTCAAACGGTTCGAGGAGTAAATCCATGCACAGCGCCGCCGAAGGGTTCTCGGCGGGGGATTGGCAGGGATGCGTCTCCAGCGCCGCCACCGAAACGCCGATGCTGTTCCCCTCCGCCACGGTTGAAAAAGTTGCGGGACGATAGCCCATCGCTTTCAGGGTGATGGTCAACGGCTGGCTCAAATCGGGCAGCACATATTCACCCTGTTTGCCGGTGGAAAGGGTATTTCCGTTCAGATGGATGTCCGTTTGGGGCAGCGGTTCTTTCGTGACCGCATCTCTGATGATGCCCTGCAAAGAATTGGGGCGCAATTTTGCCACCACCGACGGCTGTTCGCTCACGGAAATGGTGAGCGGGGCGTAGGCGGGGTGATTCACGATGATGGTTCCGAGTTGCGGGGTGCGGGTGAAAGAGACGTTTCCCTGTCGTCCGGTGACGGCTTGATTTTGGGCGAACTGCACGGTTGCCCCTTCGATGGGATTGCCGGAGACGGCATCCAACACCTGCACGGTGATGGTGCGCGGAGAAAGGCTGGTGGTGATGTCCGATTCGCCATTGAAGATAAACTGTTCGGGGTAAAAGAAATCTGCCGGTTGCACGGCGATGGTGGTGCCGGGCGCAAGTTTCGCCACGCTGTATTGCCCGCGTCCATCGGTGCGCAGGGTATAGCCCGCAATTTCCACGGGGATGTCTGCCAGCGGTTCGCCGGTATCGGCGGCGACCACCGTTCCCAGCAGAATGTGCGGCTCCAGCGGGACAATCAGGGGGAGTTCGCTGGAATCCTGCGGCAACCGCATCAACATTCGATGCCAGGCGTCATAACCGGTTGCTTCCACCGAGAGGGGGAGGGGGGGCTGTTGGCGAAAGGGCATAATTTCGAGCCTCCCTTCGGCATCGGTGAAAAAAGTTTCATCGCCCAGCGTGATGGTCGCCTGAGGCAGGGGGGCGCCCGATTGCGCATCAATCACTTTCACCGAGAAACCGAGGGGCATCAGTTGGACATCAATTTTCCCGATTTTCAGATACCAGGGGACGTCAAACGAAAAAGCCGCCGGCAAATAGCCGGTCGCCAGCGCCTGCACGCGCACATCGGCGGACTGATTCAGCGCGGTGCTGAACCGTCCGTAGCGGTCGGTTTCCAACCGAATGTTGGCGATTTCCAGCGCGGCGGCGGGGATGGCTTTGCCGCTGAGGGCATCGCGCACCGTGCCGTTGATTTGCTTTTCCGCCAAAAACACGCGCATCGCCATGCCGGTGGTCAGCGCGGCGGCGAGCAATAAAAATAACAGAAGAGCGGTTTTTCGTTTGATGGCATTTCTCCATGTTATGTTACGTCAAAATTATAGCACAAAAGTACCACATCGCCAAAAACACGCGCATCGTATTTACATAATTCCACATCAGGGACTTGGGGCGCGGCGAGCATCACGAAACAAGCGCAGATGTCTGCCGGAAATTGCTTCCGAAAACTCAATCCGCGTCTCAACCCTACGGGATTCCGTCAGGCTTTCATATTGCGCTCATTTTTTAAGGTTCATTATTTTTCTTTTCCCCAATCTTTTCCCCAATCATCCCCAAGATACTGCGTGTTATCCACACCTTTTCAACGGAATCAGCGCGACTCATCATAATCTAGCTTAAAATAGTGACATCTTCTTCTTTTAGTAGGTTAACGGGCTTGCATGGCGCGCCATCAT
Organism: Chloroflexota bacterium; assembly: GCA_024278725.1. Taxonomy (GTDB): domain Bacteria; phylum Chloroflexota; class Anaerolineae; order 4572-78; family 4572-78; genus JANTHQ01. Next base: position 1,613 of record JAJRSQ010000379.1, on the reverse strand, counting down.
TTGATAAAATGGCAGGGAGTTCGTGTCATTTTTCCGGAATTGCCAATGCACACGACTCGATAGAGGGACGAAGTGGAAGGATAATTTTGCCTTTATATTTGCACGTTAGTTTGGGAACGCTGCAAATTCCTCTGTTATTTCCACATTTTTTGGTCTTTACCACAAATTTAATTGAGTATTCTCTCATTATTTTTGCTACCATGCCTGTTTGAGGGAGAAATATCAGGGTTATGACATTAATGTCCGCACAACAAACCTGGCAAGCCGCACTTGACCAATTGCAGTACCAACTCACCAACGCAACCTTCAACACATGGGTGAAAAACGCGCAGTTGGTTCAATACCATGATAACACCTACACCATTGGGGTGAAAAATACGTATGCCAAAGACTGGCTAGAAAACCGATTGCTGGGTACAATAAAGAAAACGCTGAGTCGCACCGCCGGAAACAGCGTCCATATCAACTTTGTGGTGATGTCCTCCGAAACGTCACCGGAAAAAGAGTATTCAGCCATGGATTCAGATTCGCAGTCATTTTCACCTGAACCGCAGAAGCGTGAAAAAACCACCAACGGTTCATCGAACACCAATAGCAAATACGGGGCATCCCACTTGGGAACGACCATCAAATTAAGCCCCAATTACACCTTTGACCGTTTCGTCGTCGGGTCATCGAACCGGTTGGCGCATGCGGCAGCGCTGGCAGTGGCAGAAAAACCGGGAACTGCCTACAATCCGCTCTTTTTGTATGGCGGTGTGGGGCTGGGGAAAACGCACTTATTGCAGGCGATTGCCCATCGCGCCCACAATATGGGGTTGCGCATCATTTATGTCTCCTCGGAGACGTTCACCAACGATTTCATCAACGCCATTCGCCGCCAAACCACCGAAACTTTCCGCGAATATTACCGTACCGCCGATTTTCTGCTGATTGACGACATCCAATTCATTGCCGGAAAAGAAAGTACACAGGAAGAGTTTTTCCACACCTTCAATGATATTCATTCCGCCGGCGGGCAAATTGTACTCACCAGCGACCGCCTGCCGCGTGCCATCCCCACGCTGGAAGACCGGCTCAGTTCCCGCTTCGAATGGGGCTTGCTCACCGACATCCAACCGCCGGATTTGGAGACCCGCCTGGCAATTCTCCGCTTCAAAGCGGATGAAATCGGCGCGCGCGTCCCCGGTGAGGTGATGGAATTCATCGCCCGCCGCGCCCAAAACAATATCCGTGAGCTGGAAGGCGCATTGAACAAAGTGGTGGCGCACGCTGCCCTCATCCGGGAAAGCATCACCCTTGATTTGGCGAAACAGGCGTTGCAAAATCTGGTCAATCGCCGCGCGAATATCACCATTGGGATGGTCATTGAAGAAGTTTCCACTTTTTTCAACGTGTCGGTTGATGATTTACTGGGGAACGGACGCAGCAAACGCATTTCATCGCCGCGCCATATGGCAATGTATCTCTCAAGAGAGGAGACAAAAGCCTCGCTCCCTCAAATTGGGGAAGCGCTGGGCGGCAGAGACCACACCACCATTCTTTATGGCTGCGAAAAAATCGCCAAGTTGATTGAAGAAGATGAACGCATTCGCCGAAATGCGATGCAAATT
>JAJRSQ010000378.1 GCA_024278725.1 Chloroflexota bacterium | reverse complement strand
CTATCGCGCTCAATTTTTCCGCGTAAACGTCGCCAATACCTTCAATTGATGTTATTTTTGCCATACTGCGCCTCCTTGAATATTGAATTATTTTAACCGGCAAAGCGCCAGTTTTTCCGCACGAGAAAGCCGCTTGAGCGCACGCTCGCGGCGCATTGCTTCAGTTTGGGTGGGATGTTCTTCGCTGTAAACCAGTGTGACCGGCAACCGGCTACGCGTATATTTTGCCCCGCGTCCGGCATTGTGCACCGCCACCCGACGGGTTAAATCGGTCGTCCAGCCGGTGTAGAGGGTGTTATCGGCGCAGCGCAAAATATAGACGTACGGCACTATGGACGTTTCCCGATGCCCAAAAAGGTTTTGATGAGGCTGGGGCGTTCCACCGGCTCATCATCAACCGGGTAGAGGTCGCTCAATTGGTTACCCGCAAAATCCGCCTGCCATGTTGCGCGTGCGGAAACCGATTTTTCCACAAATGCCGATAACGCTTCGCTGTTTTCCGCATCCAGCAACGATTGTACCGTTTTCAGGGTATTGATGAGGGTGTCGATGCGGCGGGAAAGGTTCTTCGGGTTGGCGAGCAGCCCCGCCGTCAGCGCATCCGGTTCGCCATCCGCCGCCGAAACGAATCCGGCGAAGATGTTGCCCGCCAGCCGCCGCGTTTCATCCCACCCCGGCGATTCGCTCACGCTGTGGATGAGCGCCAGCGCCGTCAGAATCGGCAAATCGTTCACCGCGCTCACCAGCCCGTCGTGTTCGGCGGGATCCACATAAAAGGGCGTGCCGCCGAGCAGCACCACCAAATCTTCCAGCAATTTCACCGCGTCCGGCGAAACCTTCGGCGAGGGGGTCAAACAGTACAACGCATCTTTGAACAGGGTCGCGGAGGCGTGTTTCGTCTCTGCGCCGGCGGGGGAAACGATGGGGTGTCCGCCCACAAAATGCACCGACGGCGGCAGAATTTCCGTCGCCGCCTGCAAAATAGAGGCTTTGGTCGGCGCGGTATCGGTCACCACCGCATCGGGTTTCAGCTCATCGGCAAGCACCCGCAACGTTTCGGGGATTTCCCCGGCGGGGATGGCGAGAATCACCAAGTCGGCATCGTCGCAGGCGTTGATGAGATTCCAATCCGTTTTGTCGAATGCGCCCAGTTTCGACGCCTGCCGGGTGTGCAGAGGGTCTTTGTCATGCCCAATCACCCGTGGCGCGTCATCCAGTTGTTTTAGCGCCAGCCCCAGCGAAGTACCGATGACGCCGGCGCCGATAATCGAAATTTTCACTTGACTCATAATTTCTTCCCAATTAATTTTCGTTATCTGCCGCATACAGCGCGGCATGCAATTGTTGTTCCGGCGAAATGGGGTGTGCCGCCGGTCTGCGCTGGTGATGAGCAATCAGACGCACCACCTGCGGCGCACAACCGGCTTCCCGCGCCCACTGCGCCCCAATTTGCGGATGGCGCTCACTCACCACGAAGGGACGCCGCCAACCGGCGCAATCCAGCGGGGCGGCAGCCAATTTTTTCAGCAAAGCGGGGCAGCATTTGGAAAAAATCACCACCAGCACCCGATGCACAATCGGCTGTCCCAGCGATTTACCCACATCGTGCAGCAATGCCGCCTGCAACAAATGCGAGTCGGTGTGCCCGCGCTGTTGCAACGCGCGCGCCACGGCAATGGCGTGATGCCGGTCTGCCCGCGTCATGCGGTCGAAAAGTGCCCGCGCCGCCGCATTGCCGTCAAAAATCGCATCCACCAGTGCCCAATCCTCGGCGGAAATGGTCGCGTACAGGGCGTGAAAGAATTGTGCCGCGCGATAGCGGATTTTCCCCACAGTCATCATACCAGCAATTTCATCACCAAATTGGTAGGCGCAATAATCAGCGTGTTGAAAAGACTGCCCCCCAAAAATATCAACAGCACCAGAATCAGCGGACCATACGGCTCCAATTTCAAAAACGATTGCGATGCCGGGTATGGCAACACCCCGCCGAGCACTTTGAAGCCGTCAAGCGGTGCAATGGGGAGCAGGTTGAAAAAGACCAGCACAATATTCAGGTAGATGAACACCGAGATGATTTCGGCGGGGTTGGGGAAAAACCGGCTGAAAAAGACCGGCTCAATCAGCCCCAACCGCACCGGAATCGCCGCCAGAATCGCCAGCCCCAAATTCGAGAGCGGTCCCGCCGCCGAGACGATTGCCATCCCCGCTTTGGGTCCGTTGCGCAGGTTGTACGGGTTGACCGGCACAGGTTTTGCCCACCCAAATCCGACCGCCAGCACCATCACGCTGCCCAGCACATCCAGATGTTTGCGCGGGTCGAGCGTCAATCGCCCCAGATTTTTGGCGGTGGGGTCGCCCAGCCGGTATGCCACCCATGCGTGAGAGAATTCATGCACCGAAAAGGCAACCACCAGCACAATTGCCAGCGCGATGGTCTGTTTGATGGAATATCCGCGCAGCACGTTTTGCAAAAATGAAATGATGAAAAAAGCAATCAGCGGGCTTAAATCCATCATGCCCACCCGGCTGAAAGGTTGCAGCGGGCGCATAATAGGCTCGGTGACGCGGTAGAGCAATTGCACCGCCGGGTGTCGCGAGTCAAGCCGGATGCCCGCCATCGGCAGCCATGACAGCAGCACCCGCGCCAGAATGAGCCACTTGAGTATTTCCAGAAGATAATATAATCCGTTTGAAAAAATTTCCATAAAAGTCACCATGTGTGCAAGATGTCGGTATTATAGCATGCGACGTAATTATACCACATTTCGCGCGCCGGTTTTTACGTTTTCAGCCGTCATTCGTTATAATGGAAGCCTATTTTGCAGGAGTTGCTTGTGATTGACCCGACAGATATCCGGTTGGATGATATTGTGCAAATGCGAAAAACACATCCGTGCGGCGGCAACCGCTGGCAGGTGGTACGCCTCGGCACGGATATTGGGATTGTGTGCCTGACCTGCCGCCGGAAAGTGTATCTGCCGCGCAGTAAATTCGCCCGACAGGTCAAACGGCACATCGAGCGGGGCGCGGAAACCCCGCCAACCGTCAAAGGATAATTCGACCGTTCATGAAAAAACGTATCTTATTTTTAATGTCCGATACCGGCGGCGGGCATCGCGCTGCCGCCGAAGCGATAGAGGAAGCCGTCCACGCCCTGTACCCTGATGCATACGACACCTGTATCGGCGATTTGTGGAAGGAACACACCCCGTGGCCCGTCAACCGCATCCCCGATGCATACCCGTGGATGGCGGGTCCCGGCGTGCCCATGTGGAAACTCATGTGGGCGATTTCCACCAGCATGCACCCGCACAAAATTGTGTTCCCCAGCATGTCGCCGGTGTTGCGGCGGCACATCGTGCGCTATTTTCAGGCGCAACAACCCGATTTGATTGTCTCCGTCCACCCGCTGATGAACCATCTCGGCGTGAGTCTGCGCGACAAAGCGGGGCTGGCGCACGTACCCTTCGTCACCGTGGTGACCGATATGGTCAGCGTGCATCCCACGTGGATTTGCCCGGACGTGACTCTCTGCACTGTGCCGACCACCCCCGCCCGCGAGCTTGCGCTGCACTGGGGGATGCGCCCCGAACAGGTGGTGGTGACCGGGCAACCCGTCGCGCTCAAATTTTCCCGGTTGTCCGGCGATAAAGTCGCGCTGAAAAACGCGTTGGGGCTTGACCCCGCGCGCAAAACCGTGTTGCTCGTCGGCGGGGGGGAGGGGATGGGACCCGTCTTCAAAACGGCGCGGGCAATCGCGCAGACCGCCTCCGGGGGGCAGATGATGGTGGTCGCCGGGCGGAATCAGGCATTGAAACAGCAATTGGACGCCGTGAAGTGGGAAATCCCCACCAAGATTTTCGGTTTTGTGACCAACATGCCGGAGCTGATGGGCGCGGCGGATATTCTGGTGACCAAAGCCGGACCCGGCACCATCAGCGAAGCATTCATCGCCCGTTTGCCGATGATTCTGTACGGATACATCCCCGGGCAGGAAACCGGCAATGTGACCTATGTCCAAGAGCGAAATGCCGGCATTTTGGCGGAGGACCCGCACGAAATCGGGCGGTTGGTGCATGACTGGATGGGTGATTATGCTCCCATTTTGCAGCAAATGACCCGCAATGCCGCCGCATTGGCGCGTCCGCAAGCCGTCATTGACATCGCCCGCCATCTGCATAATTTGATTGAAGCGAATTAAGTGTGGTACAATTGAAATTTGTAAATTAACAGTGGCGTCGGGGGTGAAACTATGCGCTACCAGCATTCAAAAATTTCATGGATGGCTCTATTTATCTTTTATGTGGTTTTGCTGGTGGTGATCACCTTCATGGACTGGAAGAACCATGTGCTGATATGGCGGCAGTGGAGCATCCAAGTTGGACTGGTGACGCTGGGGATGGCAGTGCTGTCGGTGCTCGGTTACCGGCTCTCTGATTTGACCGCGCCGCGCGGGTCGCTGCTGGTTTTCAGCGTGGGAATTCTGACCATCATCCCGGCGGTCTTGCTTTCACTTGACCCCCCCGGCGATTTTTGGACGCAGTATTTCACCATCGGATTGAGCATGGCGGCAGGCAGTTTTCTGGGCTTCCTTTTCATCCGATTGACGCGCAGCAGATTATAATCATGCGCGGAAAACTCAAACCGTTTTTCGCCGTGAGGCAGGTTTTATGGATACGGTAACGAAAATAAAATGCAGCGTGGGCATCACCGCCCACAATGAAGAAGCCAATATGGCGCAAATTCTGGAAGCGATGATCACCCAGCGTTTGTTTATGGTGGATATTGCGGAAATCATTGTGGTCGCTTCCGGCTGCACCGACCGCACCGAAGATATTGTGCGGGAATACATGGAAAAAGACGCGCGCATCCGATTGTATGTGCAGGAAAAACGCGAAGGGAAAACCAGCGCCATCAACGTATTTCTGTCCCACGCCACCCATTCCATCTGCGTGCTGGAAAGCGGCGATACCGTGCCACATGAAGACGCCATCGAAAATATGGTGCGCATGTTCGCCGACCCCGCCGTGGGGATGACCGGTGCGCACAAAGTGCCCGTCAACACCCCCGACCATGTGGTGGGTTTTCTCTCGCATCTGCGGTTGAAGATGGAACATCAGCTTTGTTTGGAAATTCCCCGTTTGGGCGAATTGATTGCCTTCCGCAAAGTGTTTGACGCCATCCCCCCCGATGTGGCGATGGATGAAGCCTTTGTGGAAGCGTTGGTGGTTCGGCGGGGGTTGCAAGTGCGCTATGCCCCCGACGCGGTGGTCTTCAATATGGGACCGGAAACGGTGAGCGACTTTGTGAAACAGCGTCGCCGCAACCATGCCGGACATTTGTATCTGAAGGATAAATACGGCTACACCGTGTCGAGCCTGGATTCGTTCAAGGTGGCGCAGGTCGCGCTGTCGGAAGTGTGGAGCGCGTTGCGATTAATCTGGACGCTGTTCGCGCTGGCAATCATCGAGGTCTATTCGCGGATGCTCGGCTGGTACGATTATCGCATCAAAAAGAAAACGCATGTAGTGTGGGACATCGCCTGGACAACCAAAGAAGTGAAGCGTCCGGTGAATGCCAAAGGCATCAATATCACCTCCCCCCATTTACCCGCCAAAAAAGAATAGCTTATGAAAGATAAACTGATTACCCTGCTGAAAATCATCATCAGTGTGGGGTTGCTGGGGTATCTGCTGTACCGCTTCCTCTCCGACCCCGCCGACCGCACCCTATTGGTGGAAACGCTGACCACTGCCAACTACTGGTATCTGCTGCTGGCAGTGGCGTTGTTCGTGCTGGCAATTTTCACCAATGCCCTCAAATGGTTCATCCTTTTGCGGGCGCAGGGCGTGCCCGTGCCGTTCAGCGCGCTGACGAATTACACTTTCGTCGGGTTTTTCTTCAACAATTTTCTGCCCGCCAACGTCGGGGGGGATGTGATGCGCGGGTTCGGGGTGGCGAAACACACCGAACACAGCGCGCACGCGGCGGTATCGGTGATTGTTGACCGCATCATCGGATTGCTGGCGTTTATGTTCACGGCGGTGGTGGCGGCATTTGCGGCGGTCTATGTGGTGCGGAATGACGTGGGCGGCTCAATCCTCGTCGCGGATGAATCGCTGGTGCAGAATTTGACGCAGGTGGAATGGCTGGCGATTGTCGGCATGGTCATCATCGCCGGGACATTTGTGGTGATGTTGAGCCATCGTCTGCGGGGGCTGATTGGAAAATTATTCACCCTGCCCGTGCTGAAAATTTTCGCGCCGATATATGACCGTCTCTCGGAAGCATTCGGGGCGTACCGGCACGAATACGGCGCGCTGCTGCTCGCGTTCGCGGTGGGCGTCGGCACGGTGGTGCTGACCGGGCTGGTGGATTTGAGCATCGTCGCCGGGTTGCACGGCAATATTTCCGCGCTGTATATTTTTCTGTTCAACCCGATTATCGCCGTGCTGTTGATTGTCCCCATCAGCATTGGCGGGCTGGGAACCGGCTCGCTGCTGTATGTCTATTTTTACGGGCTGGTCGGTATTCCGCAAACGCTGGCATTCGCCCTGTCGCTCATCAAACAGGCGGTGGTGTATGTGGGCAGTCTGCCGGGCGGCGCGCTGTGGCTGCGCAAAAATCGCGCGTGAGGGGGGCTGCCCCTACGCATCCTCATCCCCATAACGCCAATTGTTGACCGCTTCCAATTCTTCCGGGGTGATCATTTCCTGCCGGATGAAAGTCGGCTTTTCCTCTAAAAAACCGGACAGCGACACCGGAATGTGTCCGATGCCGATGTTGGACAAATCATCCATATCAATGTCCCATTTCAATGCGGAAATATCCACATCCGACGGGCGAACCTCAAATCGATTGCGGTAAATCTTCAAATGGACAACCGATTCATCTACCGCCAGCACCTTCACCACCCGAAAATCACCGTCCCACAAAACCGAATACACCCCGCCGGCGATGAGGTCGGTCATCGTGTCTGTCCCCCATCCACGGCGATGATTTGCCCGTTGACGAACCGTGCCGCATCACCGCACAGAAACGCCGCGACCCGCGCTACGTCATCCGGCTCGCCCCAGCGAACGCCCGTTGCATCCCGATACGGCTCGGTGAGCGGCGTTTTGATGTACCCCGGCGCGATTCCGTTCACCCGAATGCCGAAGGGCGACAGCTCGCGGGCGGCGTCGCGGGTGAATTGCGCCACCGCCGCTTTGCTGGCGGCAACGGCGGCATACCCGTCTTTCCGCGGCGGGTACAGCGGCGACCCGCTCATGGTGACCATCACCCCGCCGCCGAGTTCGCGCATCACCCGCGCGGCAATCTGCACGCACAGAAAGGTCGCTTTGACATTCACGTCGAAGGTGCGCGCCCATTCCCATTCCCCCTGTTCCGGCAAACTGCTTTCCGGCTCAATCCCCGCGCAGGTGACGAGGATGTCCACCGTGTCCCACCGCTCAATCACTTCCTGAAACATGGTTTGCATCGCCATTTTATTGTCGGCGGAACCGTGGAACGCCATTGCCGCGCCCCCCGCTTCGATGATGGCATCGGCGGTTTTTTGCGCGGACGCGGGGTTGATGTCGTTGGCGCAGACGCGCGCGCCGTGCGCCGCCAACATCAGCGCGATTGCCCGCCCGATGCCGCGCCCCGCCCCGGTGACGATGGCGGTTTTTTCGGTGAATTGGAGATTGGTCATTGGTCACTCGCTATTCATGATGCGTGAAACGTAAAGTTGGTTAATTGGAGATTGGAGATTCTGACCCCCACCCCAGCCCTCCCCCTGACAGAGGGAGGGAGCCGCCGCAGGCGACAGGAGGGGGTAAAGACTTAGGTAGTGGTTATTTTTGACTGGTGAAACAAGGTGGAGGGGTAGGGGCAGACCTATGTGTCTGCCCAAAAAGGGCGAACACACAGGTTCGCCCCTACCGGCGAATAATTCCCATCAGTCAATTTGAACCATCACCAAAAACTGAAAACCCTAAACAATATACGGCGAGCTGGCGCTGGTTTTTTGCATCCCTTCCGGATCGAGCGCGACATCAACACACGCCGGTTTGCCGCTGGCAAACGCCCGCGCCAGCGCGGCTTCAATTTCGGCGGGGGTATCCACATGTTCCCCGTAGCCGCCCATCGCCGCCACAATTTTGTCATAACGGGTGGACGCCAACGATGACGCAATCGCCCGTTCTTTGCCCACCATTTGAATTTGCGGGTTGCGAATCTGCCCCCACGCGGCATCGTTGCCCACCAGACTCACAATCGGCAGGTTGAAGCGGACGGCGGTATCAAATTCAAACCCGTTCAGCCCGAATG
>JAJRSQ010000377.1 GCA_024278725.1 Chloroflexota bacterium | reverse complement strand
GCTGTCCGGCTGCACCGTAATTTCCACAAATTCCGTATTGTCGATTTTTCGCAATCGCAGTTGATCCATCCGGTATTGAACCTTCGCCCGGTTCGTGAGCCCCAAATTGTAGGCGCGGATTAAATCCTCGCGGCGAATCAGTCCCAGAACTTTCTTCGGATTTTCCCGGCTCACCACCGGCAAGCGACCCACATCGCGCACGCTCAACCGCCGGAGCACTTCTGCCATCGGCTCATCCGGATATGCCAGCAACACGTTTGTGGTGGCAATATCTTTCACCGGCGTATTGCTGGGGATGCCGCGTTCAATCGCCCGCTCAATATCGTGGATGGTCACGATGCCGTACAAATCGTTATTTTCATCCACCACGGGCAGCCCCCGCCGATTGAGTTCATTCAGCCGGGCGGTGGTTTCGGTGAGGGTGAGCGTATCCGGCAGGGTGTATAATTCGGGGCGCATCGCTTCCTGAACGGTAATCCCCTGCATAACATCCACGTCGCGCCCCGCCTGCAACTGAATGCCCCGCCGCACCAGTTTGAGGGTGTAGATGGTTTCTTTGCGAATTGCCATCGAGACCAACGTGCTGATGACGGTAGCGAGCATCAGCGGCAAAATCAGGCGGTAGTCGCCGGACATTTCAAAAACGATGATGATGCCGGTGATGGCGGCATGGGTTGAGGCGGCGAACACGGCTGCCATCCCCACCAGCGCGTATGCGCCGGGGGAAGCGGTGATGGCGGGGAAAAGAGCGTGGACGATGGTTCCAAATACCCCGCCGAGCATAGCGCCCATGAAGAGCGACGGCGCAAACACCCCGCCGGAGTTTCCGGAACCCAGGGTGAAATCGGTGGCGAAGAGTTTGCCGAAAATCAGTAATGCCATCATTGAGACGGCGATGTTATTTTTGATGGCTTCGCCGATGAATTCCAATCCTGAACCGAGGACATCCGGCATAAAAAGCGCCAAGATACCCAGCAATAACCCACCGACCGCCGGTTTCAGCGCGTCCGGGAATTTCCAATCATCGAATTTATCTTCCGCCCAATAAAGGGTGGTGACGAAAAGCCATGCCGCCAGCGGGGCAAGAAGCCCCAGTAGGACGTAAAATAACACTTCCCACGAACTGACCATACTGTATGCCGGAACGGCGAAGGCGGGGGTGTCGCCCAAAAATTGGCGGCTGACGATGCTGGCAGTCACCGCGCTGACCACGACGCTGCCGAAATACGAGGTGGTGAATTCCCCCAGAATGACCTCAAGAGCGAAAATTGCGCCGGCGATGGGAGCATTGAACACCGCCGCGATGCCCGCCGCCGCACCGCACGCCACCAAGTTTCGGATGCGCGCTTCCGACAGACGGAACATCTGCCCCATCACCGAGCCGAGCGCCGACCCGATTTGCACGATGGGACCTTCCCGCCCGGCAGAGCCGCCGCTGCCGATGCACGCCGCCGAAGCCAACGCTTTCACCACCACCACCGGCGGGCGAATGCGTCCGCCATGCAGGGCGATGGCTTGCATCACTTCCGGTACACCGTGCCCTTTGGCTTCTTTGGCGAAAAACGCAATGAGCGGTCCGGAAATGAGCGACCCCAAAACGGGGATGAGAACGATAGCGAATTTCCCCAGCGGGGCGCTCAACCAGCCATGAATGACGTCGAAAAACAGCCATTGGGTTTGGTCAATCAACCAAATGAAGCCGACTGCGCCGAAGCCAGTGAAAATTCCCACCAGAATGGCAGTGACCAGCAGCATGGTGGATTCTGAGGGCTGGTAGCGGTCAAGCAACCGCCGGTTCAATTGCTGAAAACGTTTGAAAGTATCGTTGGAAAAATAAGTGGCATTTTTTGTATTCATGGCTCTTTCTTATGGTATTTAACCGATAGCATGATTTGGATTGATAAAGGATTGTCAAAACCGGCGTATTCTAGTCCCGAAAATGGATACGTGCAAAAAAAAGCGAGCACGCGGCTCGCTATGTTTCAGTGGTGGGTGGCGTTTCTTCTGCATCGTCCGGTTCGATGAGCACCGCGCGCGATTTACCCCCCGTTTGCTCCGGTCCGATGATGCCCTGCGCTTCCAACTCGTCAATCAGACGGGCGGCGCGGGCGTACCCGATGCGCAATCGGCGTTGCAACAGCGAAATGGACGCCCGCCGGTTCTTCTTTATCACGGCGATGGCTTTTTCGAGGAGTACCGCATCCCCCGATTTTTTCTCCGCTTTCGGCGCGAATTCATCCCACAACGCTTTTTGCTTCAACGGTCCGGGGTCGGGCACGTGCCCCAGCGTGGGGCGCGGGCGTTCAATGCCACCGCCCCAGAATTTTATCAGCCGGTCAAGCTCCACTTCCGAGACGAAGACGCCTTGCAAACGCCGCAGTTTCGCCGAATCGGGCGCCATATACAGCATGTCGCCCTTGCCCAGCAATCGTTCCGCGCCGGGGGTGTCCAGAATCACCCGCGAATCAATCTGGCTGCTGACCGCGAAGGCGACTCTGGCGGGGAAATTGGCTTTGATGAGTCCGGTCACCACATCCACGCTGGGGCGTTGCGTCGCCAGAATCAGATGCATCCCCACCGCGCGCGCCATTTGCGCAATTCGCGCCACGGAACGCTCCACGTCGTCGGGCGCCATCATCATCAAATCCGCCAATTCATCAATGATGATGACGATGTACGGCATCGGGTCTTCGTCGATTTTCGGGGCTTTCCGGTTGTAATCGGCGATGTTGCGCACCCCGTTTTTCGCCAGTATTTTGTATCGCCGCTCCATCTCCCGCGTCGCCCAGCTCAGTACGCCGACCACCCGCTCCAAATCGGTGACCACCGGCGCCAGCAGATGCGGGATGTTGTTGTAATTGACCAGCTCCACCATTTTCGGGTCAATCATCAGCATTCGGAGCGTTTCCGGGGTGTGGGTACACAGCAAGCTGGCGATGATGGCGTTGATGCACACACTTTTCCCGGAACCGGTGGCGCCGGCGATGAGCATGTGCGGCATGGCGGTCAGGTCGATGACCACCGGCTGCCCACTCACGTTTCGCCCCAGCGGAACTTTCAGGATGCCGCGTTTGGCGTAAAAAACGGGCGAATCGATGGCGCTGCGGAGCGAGACCACCGCTTTGGTCACGTTTGGCACTTCAATGCCCACATAGGGGCGACCCGGAATGGGCGCTTCGATGCGGATGGGGGCGGCGGAGAGCGCCAGCGCCAAATCATTCGCCAGATTGACAATCTTCGATACGCGCACTTTCTGCGGATTTCCGCGCGCGTCTTTGCGGTTGGTGTATCCCGGTTCGATGCTGAATTGGGTGACTGCCGGACCCTGATTGATTTCCCGCACTTTCGCTTCCACCCCGAAACTTGCCAGCGTGTCTTCAATGACGCGCACGCGCTGGCGAATTTCAACTTCGCTGATTTCGATTTCGCCGGTCTCTTCCAGAATTTCGGTGATGATGGGCAGATGCCACGTTTTCTTGCCGTCATCCGTGGTGTTAACCATACCGGCGGGCGTTTTCGGAGGGGCGGTTTGGGCGGGGGCGTGCCGGGCGGCGATGGCGGGCGAGCGGCGCGTGCCGCCGTTGATGGTGGGCAGGCTCTCCTCCGGCTCGGCGGGCTTGCGGCGGTTTCGCAGCCGCGTCAGCAGCGACGGCTTGGTGGCGGTGTCCACCGGCAGAGCATCGGGCTGGTTGATGGGCAGTTTGCGGAAATGCCGCCAATCTTGAAAGCGATAATACCAATCGCGGAGCAGCATGGCGAGTTCGCGCAGGGAAAGCCCGCTCACCAGAATTATGCTGAAAATCAACACGAAGAACAGCACCACCAGCGCGCCGATGTCATCCAGCGCGGAGGCGAGCAGTTGGTGGAATATCCAGCCGACCACCCCGCCGCCGCCGATGGTTTCGGTTGCCAGCGGGTCATCACCGGGCGAAAAAAAGTCAAAAACCGTGACCAGAACCAGCAAAATTAAAACCGAGCCAATCGGCTTTTCCCATTTTTCATCGGTGTCTTCTGCGCCGAAGCGGCGAATGAACCAGAACCCGAGCACGCCCAAAATGATCCACACCAGATACAAACCCCAGCCGAAAAGAATTTGCAGGAAATTAATCCATGCGGCGGTGAATGTTCCCCGGCTGGCGGACAGCAGACTGAGCAGCGTGAGCAATGCCAACGCCATCAACACCAGCCCCACCACTTCGGGGCGGACGCTGATGGATGGCGCGGATGATTTTTTTCGGGTGGATCGTCGTTTTTTCGCCATAAAAAGATAGCACAAATGTTTTTGACATTATAACATAAATCCAATGGATGGGGAAGCGCAATATTGATTGAAGCACGGCTGTTGCAAAGTAAATTTTAAGGTTGCCGGTTTTCATGATTTCACGCCGCAGGGGCGATTTGCGAGCCGCTCTTACGCATTTTCTTCCGGTTTTAACGAAAATCGGTGGCGTTGTAGGGGCACGC
>JAJRSQ010000027.1 GCA_024278725.1 Chloroflexota bacterium | reverse complement strand
ATTGTCGGCGGCAGCGCAGTGGGTCCCTTCATCGGGGTGTGGTTGTCGCTGGTGGCGGTGCATCTCGCGCCGGTGGGCATCGCCTCCACGTTGATGGCGCTCGCGCCGGTGCTCATTCTGCCCATTTCCCACTTCTTTTTGCACGATAAAATCAGTTTCCGCGCGATATTCGGTACGGTGGTTGCCCTTGGTGGGGTGGCGATGATTTTTATGGTGTGAAGCTGACTGCCAATCGCTTTCAGCCGATAGTTGGTGAACCTTGAACCTGAAACTCGAAACATGGAACACCATAGAACGCGGTGCGGGAAAACTGCTCGAAAATGGCGACACGCTGCGATTCGTCTCCCGCCGGGCGACGGCGCAGACGTACAGCAACGCCCAAATTGACGATTACCGGCGCCTTCCCCGCCGAAATTTCCCGCATCGTCCGCCGCTGACGCTCACGGTGCGGGCGCGTTTCTCTCACCCGGCGCGTGAATTGCGCGGCACGGCGGGCTTCGGTTTTTGGAACGACCCCTTTATGATGACCGGCGCGCGTCTGCCCACCCTGCCGAGCGCGGTGTGGTTTTTTTTCGCTTCGCCGCCGTCCGATATGCCGTTGGCGGCAGGTGTGCCCGGTTCGGGCTGGAAAGCCGCCACCATCAATGCGTGGCGTCCCGCATTTCTCGCGCTGACGCCGTTGCTCCCCCTCGCCGTGCCGTTGATGAACATTCCCCCTTTGCGCCGGCGGTTGTGGCGCATCGGTCAGCGGGCGGCGCACATTTGCGAGCGGGAAATATCCGCTTCCATGACCGACTGGCACACTTACGCCATCCACTGGCAAAAAAACGGGGTTCGGTTTATGATAGACGGGCAATCCATTTTAGACTGTGTCTGTGCTATCACCCGCCCGTTGGGATTTGTGATGTGGCTGGACAATCAATATATGGTTGCCGCCCCGTGGGGACGCTTCCGCTGGGGATTGCTGGAAACATCGGCGGAACAGTGGATGGAAGCGACACAATTAAAAATTAAAAATGAAGAATGAAAAATTTTGCCTTTTGCACTTTGAATTTTGAATTTGGGAAAACCTATGACCATCATTTTGAAATGCCTCAACTGTAAAACCGAATATCCCGCCGATGCGGTGCGCTATCGTTGCGACTGCGGCGGGCTGCTTGATGTGCGGCACGATTTGGATGCGCTCCGTCCGCAGGTGTCCCGCGCGCTGTTTGACGGACGCGCCGCTGCCGCGCCCGCGCCCCATCCCTCCCCCCTGACCGATTCGGGCGTCTGGCGGTATCGGGAACTGATTTTGCCCGCGTCCGAAACGGACATCATCAGCCGCCGCGAAGGGAATACCACCCTGTACCACCATCCGCGCCTGTCGGAATATGTGGGCGTGGGCGAATTTTTCGCCAAGCATGAGGGCGAAAATCCCACCGGCTCGTTCAAAGACCGGGGGATGACCGTCGGCACGACGCAGGCGAAGCGCATCGGCGCGCGGGCGGTGGCGTGCGCATCCACGGGGAACACTTCTGCATCGCTGGCGGCATACGCGGCGATGGCGGGTATGCCCGCGCTGGTCTTCATCCCGGCGGGAAAAATCGCGGCGGGGAAACTGTCGCAGGCGCTGGCATACGGCGCGAAAACCCTGCAAATTGACGGCGATTTCGATGACGCGATGACGCTGGTCGAAAAGGTGTGCAACCGGTTGGGGGTGTACCTGCTCAACTCGCTCAACCCGTTTCGGCTGGAAGGGCAGAAGGCGATTGTGTTTGAGATTTTGCAGGGTTTCGGTTGGAATCCGCCCGACTGGATTGTGCTGCCCGCCGGAAATTTGGGGAACACTGCCGCCTTCGGGAAGGCGTTATTTGAAGCGCGCGAATTGGGCTTGATTGACCGCTTGCCGCGCATCGCATCGGTGCAGGCTGTGGGGGCAAGTCCGTTTTATCAGAGTTTTAAAACCGATTTCCGTGAGCATGTCACGATGAAAGCGGAAACGATTGCCACTGCCATCCGCATCGGCAATCCGGTGAGTTACGAGCGGGCGGTGCGGACGCTGGCATGGACGAATGGGCTGGTGGCATCGGTGACGGATGACGAGATTATGGATGCCAAAGCGATGGTGGACGGCGCGGGCATCGGTTGCGAACCGGCATCGGCGGCATCGGTGGCGGGGACGCGGAAACTGGTGCGGCAGGGCATCATCCACCCCGATGACACCGTGGTCAGCATTCTGACGGGGAATTTGCTGAAAGACCCCGGCGCGACGGTTGCCTATCACACCGGAGAATGGCAGAACGCGCGTCTGGCGAATGCGCCGGTGCAGGTCAACGCCGATGTGGATTCCGTGCAGCGGGTGATTGAACGGGTGATTTGAAAATTCAACCCCCACCTGTCGCCTGCGGCGACTCTCCTCCCCCTGTAAGGGGGAGGGTTGGGGAGGGGGTATATTTCAACGGAGGCGAAAATGAACCGAGACGAAGCATGGGACATCGTTTGTGAATTTACCGAAAGTGAATCGCTGCGACGGCATATGCTGGCGGTGGAAGCCGCAATGCGGGCATATGCCCGCCATTTCGGGGAGGATGAGGAACTGTGGGGCGTGGTCGGGCTGCTGCACGATTTCGATTACGAGCAGAACCCGGCGGTGGGGGTGGATGGACACCCCAACACCGGCGCGCCGATTTTGCGGGCGCGCGGGGTGGATGAAACTATCGTCCGCGCCATTCTTTCGCACGCCACGGAAGTGACGGGCGTGACGCGGGAAAGTCTGCTGGAAAAAACACTCTTCGCGGTGGATGAATTGACCGGATTGATTCAGGCGGTGGCATACGTGCGCCCCTCGAAGGATATTCGGGATGTGAAGGTCAAATCGGTGAAGAAGAAATGGAAAGCGAAACAATTTACCGCCGGGGTCAATCGGGCGGAAATTGAAGAAGCCGTGGCGGATTTGGGCGTTGAATTGTGGGAGCATGTCGGGCGGGTACTGGCGGCGATGCAGGGTATTGCGGCGGAACTCGGCGTGGACGGCTCGGCGGCGTAGTTTTGGAGCATCGGTTTTGCGATTACGCCGTGCCTGTGTTATATTAGCGAGCGTTGTGTTTCCCGGAAATTGGGGACCAACTTTTCTGCTCTTGTCTTGAGCAAGAGCCTATAGACCATAGGAAAGGAGGTTCATTACGATGCGTACGTATGAGCTGATGGTAATTTTCCGCCCCACACTGGACGAAAGTGCCGTTGCCGCAGAAACGGAAAAAGTTGCCGAGTTGATTCAATCCAACGGCGGGACTGTGGCACAAACGAAGGTATGGGGACGACGGAAACTTGCTTATGCCATTGACGATCAACTGGAAGGGTCGTATGTGCTGTATTATTTGGATTTGGCACCCTCGGCGCTGGAACCGTTTGAGTTCAACTTAAAACTCGATGAAAACGTGTTGCGCTACATGATTGTCAAATCTGAGGGCATAAGCGAAGCTGAAGCATCGGCAGAAACAGTGGCGGAACCTGTTGCGGAAGCGACAGAAGAAGCCGTTGCCGTGGCGGAACCCGTGGAAGCGGAAACCGAAGCCGCACCTGTCGAAGAAACACCCGTCTCTGAAGAATCTGCAGAATAGAACACGATAGCTTTCTAAAAACAACCAACGATTTTGACTGAAGTGCAAAAAAGGTTTGATGGAAGATTATGAGTCGCGGGCTGAATAAAGTAATGATTATTGGCAATGTGGGACGTGTCCCGGAATTGCGTTTCACATCAACCGGCAAACCGGTGACTTCGTTCAGTGTGGCGGTGAGCCGCCGATGGACGGATTCCAAAGGGCAGCGCCGCGAAGAAACCGAATGGTTCAACGTGGTCGCATGGGGAAATCTGGCAGAAATTTGCGCCCAGTTTCTCAGCAAAGGGTGTCAGGTTTACGTCGAAGGTCGATTGCAAACACGCCATTGGGACAACGATGAAGGTCAGCGGCAATACCGCACCGATGTTGTCGCCAATGAAGTGACCATCTTAGACCGTCATCATCGCAATAACACCCAAAATGAAGACGAATTTGCGTTGGATGAACCGATGCTCTCGGTTGAAGAAACGCTGGTATAGCCTGCATCGCAAGCAAGCGAACAGCGAATGATAGAGGTAAAAAATGGCTGAATATAAAAGAAGACGCTTTGTGCGCCGTCGGAAAGTTTGCTCTTTCTGCGTTGACCACGTGTCGCACATTGATTGGAAAGATGTTGATACACTGAAACGGTACATTATGCCCAATGGCTCCATCCGAAGCCGGCATAAAACCGGCACATGTGCCAAACACCAACGACAATTGGCAACTGCCATTAAACGCGCGCGTTTTATTGCGTTGTTGCCGTATACCACCGCACATGTTCGGGCATCCGGTTTCAGCCGACGGTAGCATTTTTCACCGTTTGAAAAATCAAAATTGAATGAACGCGGGTAGCCCTGCCGGTTGCCCGCGTATTTTTTGGAGAACACTTATGGCAAAAAAGAACCCATCCGGATTTGTGAACCGAAAACACATTGCCCGCGCCCAAAAAGAAGCGGAAGAACGCCGCAAAATCTATATGGCGTTGGGCGGTCTCGCCGTGCTGGTGATTGCCGTGTTGGTGTGGGGTATTTTGCAAACGTATGTTTTTGCGCCCCAAAAACCCGTTGCCGTGGTGAATGGCACAAACATCGCTCTTTCAGATTATCAAAAACGGGTGCTGTATGAACGGTTCATCTTGGATGACCAAATTGCTTTAATCCGGCAGCAATATCAACAATTCGCCGATGCCTTCAAAGATTCTCCGGATTTTCTGGCATCGTTCAAGCAGCAGACCGACCAGCAGCTCAATCAATTATTCACGCAACGTTTCGCGGTGAACCGGCAGGCGTTGGATGATATGATTGACGAAATATTGGTGATGGAAGAAGCCAATCGACGCGGTATCACCGTGACCGACGCCGAAGTCACCGATATGATTGACCGGATTGCGGCGGCGCGACAGGGCGGCTACACCGAAGCCAGCGCGCAGGAAACTGTGACCGCACGGCAGGACGCCACTGCGACGGCTGCCCTGTTCACCCCGACACCCACGCTCAGCACAACCGTTGAAGTCACCCCCACTGTGCCGCTGCCCACCCCGACCATCAACGTGCTGTCCGGCGATACGTTGGCGCAAGCGCGCACCGCATGGGAAACCAACTTGAGCGACAAAGTCGGCATCAGCCCCGCCGAGTTTCGAGAACTGACCAGACGGCAATTGTTGCAGCAAAAACTCCGCGAGGCGATTGGCGCGGAAGCGCCCACCACCGCTTTGCAGGCGCGGGTGCGGCACATCATGGTCGCCACAGAAGATGAGGCTAAACAGGTAAAAGCCCGTCTGGATGCCGGAGAAGACTTCGCCACACTGGCGAAGGAACTTTCTTTGGATACCGGCTCGGCGCAGGACGGCGGTGATTTGGGCTGGTTCCCCGAAGGCGTGATGGTCTCGGCGTTCAATGATGCCGCCTTCAGTTTGGATGTCGGCAAAATCAGCGACCCCGTGCAATCCTCTTTCGGGTGGCACATTATGGAAGTGCTGGCACGGGAAGAACGCGAACTCGAACCGCAATATCTGACCAATGCGCAGAATCAGGCGTATGATAACTGGCTGAAAGATGCGCGCGCGAATGCCGATATTCAGGATTTGTGGACAACCGACGACGCGCCGCCCGACCCGCTGGCACAACAATAATTTCTTCGCAACCAAAAAAGGTGCGGTCACATTCGACCGCACCTTTTTTTATCCCTCGTCAAACCCCCGTGCTTCCCGCACCACATACAACGGGCGGTGCTTCACCTCATCGTAAATTCTGCCCAAATATTCGCCGATGATTCCCAGCGTGATGAGCTGAATGCCTCCCAGAAACAACACCGCCACCAGCGTGGTCGCCTGCCCGAAAAACGCTTGCGATGCCAGAAAAAGCCGCGCGTAAATGACCGCCAGCGCCGCCACTGCGCTCAACCCGGCGATGGCGAAACCCGCGTACATCGCAAACTGCAGCGGCAAATAGCTGAAGCCGGTGATGGCATCCAGCGCGAATTTGAACATTTTTCGGAACGGATAATGCGTTTCCCCCGCGAACCGCTCTTCGCGGACATATTCCACCCCCGTTTGCCGAAACCCAATCCAACTGGTCATCCCCCGGATGAAACGGTTGCGCTCGCGCATCGTCGTCAGTGTGTCCACCGCGCGGCGGTCAATCAGCCGGAAATCGCCCGTGTCGAGCGGGATGTCAATATCGGTGATGCGGTAAATGATGCGGTAAAAAAGTTTGGCGGTGAACTCTTTGAACCACGTTTCCCCTTTGCGTTGGGCGCGAACCGCATACACTACCTCAAAACCCTCTTTCCACTTCTCAATCATATCCAAAATTAATGAAGGCGGGTCTTGCAGGTCGGCATCAATGATGACCACTGCATCCCCCCGCGCATAATCCAGCCCCGCCGTCACCGCCAGTTGATGCCCGAAGTTTTTCGCAAACTCGATGATTTTCACTCGCGCATCGGCGGCGTGCAATTCGTGCATAATTTCGGCGGAACGGTCACGACTGCCGTCATTCACCAGCACCAATTCCCACGGCTCGCCGGTGGCATCCATAGTTTCTTTGATGCGGCGATACAGTTCCGGTAAGTTGCCCTCTTCGTTAAAAACCGGGGCGATAATTGAAAAACGCGGATGGTCACTCAAGAGTTTTTATCCTTTCTTGCGCCAAATAACGCCTGCACATACCACAGCGCAAGCCCTATGATTGTGCCGAGCGTGTTTAAGATGATGTCATCAATATCGGTGATGCGGCTGGGAATGCTCAACTGCGTGAGTTCGATGCTCAAACTGAACAAAAATCCCAGCATAACCACCACTGGCGGGAAAAATCGGTTGGCGTTAAAACGCTGGAAGGCGGCGGTCAGCCCGTATCCAAACGGGATAAAAACCGCAATGTTACCCACCACGTTTATTATAACGAGCCAAAACATATTTTGAAAATTCGGGCAACCTTGCACAACACAGGCAACCGCCGGCGCTTGGCGGATGAACGGCTTTAAATTCAGCGTGACTGCTCCCCCGCCGGTATTCGGGTTGGCGGCAAGCGCGAAAAACAGAATGGCGATTGCCACCGAAACGGTGAACAGCAGCCAATCCCAATGGATGATTTTTCGGGGTGCGGATGATGATTTTCGGCGCATATTTCATCCCGCTCATTTATCTGGCGCTGTGTACGACGCCGAACAACCGTGAGCGATACGGTTCGATTATATCCGCTCGGTGCGGAATTGGCAACGTGCCGGTGCGATTTCCCGATTGTCAACCCGATACAGTTGTGCTAAAATGAGCGCCATATCCCGACCCGGTTCCCGGAGGAAACATCGTGGCTCATCATTATGGAATAATTGCCGCGGGCGACCCGCAAACGCTTCACGCGGGGGACGTAACGCTGCGGCGCGGCGGCAATGCGGTTGATGCGGCAGTGGCGGCGGCTTTCGCTTCTTTTGTGGGCGAAATGGTGCTGGTGAACATCTGCGGCGGCGGTATTGCCACCCTTCGGCTGGCGGAAACCGGGGAAAATATCGCCTATGATTTCTTCGCCGATATGCCGGGCAAACCCTTCGACCCCCACCAAGCGGATTTTAAAGAAATTGTGATTGATTTCGGCGACGCCCGCCAATCTTTTTACATTGGGCGCGCCAGCGCCGCCGTGCCGGGCGTGGTTGCCGGATTGTGCCATTTGGCGGCGACGCACGGGACGCTCCCGCTGCCTGTTTTGCTCGAACCGGCGATTGCGCTGGCAGAACACGGCGCGAAAATCTCCCCCGCGCAGGCTTATGTGGCGGAATTGCTGCATCAAATCCTCACCGACACCCCTGCCGCCGCGGCGGTGCTCGCTCCTCGCGGACAACCCGCGCAACCCGGCGACACCATCCATCCCCCCCATTTGGCGGACACACTGCGAAAAATAGCGGCGCACGGCGCAGACTATTTTTATCGCGGAGAATTGGCGCGGAAAATCGCCGCCGACCAGCATCGGCACGGCGGGCTGGTGACCGTTGCCGATTTGGAACGCTATCGCGTGCGGCGGATGTCCCCCCTTGAGGTGCGGTATCGCGGATGCACCGTACTGCTGCCGCCGCCCGCATCGGTGGGGGGCGTGCTGATTGCCTTTTCCCTGAAATTGTTGAATCGATTTGATTTGCCCGCGCTGACGGTGGACGATGTGCGCCGGTATCGGATTTTGGCGGAAGCATTCCGGCTGACCAATCTCGCCCGGCAATCGTTGCGGTTGGATGCGGCGGGGGTTTCGGCGTTTCTGAGCGCGGCGCATGTGGATGAAGTTGCGGCGGTGTTGGATGACATCCTCTCGGAAAAAACCGCCGCGCCCGCCGACCCCGCTCTCCCGCTCGGCTCGCGCGACACCACCCACATCAGCGTGATGGATGGCGCGGGCAATGTCGCCTGCATCACCACCTCGGCGGGGGAGAGCGCCGGATTTTTTGT
>JAJRSQ010000376.1 GCA_024278725.1 Chloroflexota bacterium | reverse complement strand
TATTTTACCCGCCCCCTGAATGTGCAAACAAAATCAAACGCCTTCGACTTGGTCACCCAAGCCGATTTTGAAGCGGATGCCGCCATCACCGATTTTATTGCCCAAAAATGCCCCGGACACGCCTTCTGGACGGAGGAAAGCGGAGAGAGCAGCCCCGGCGCGGAATATATCTGGCTGGTTGACCCGCTGGACGGCACCACCAATTTCGTGCATCGCTACCCCCATTTTTGCGTGGCGATTGCGCTGCTGCACCACCAAAAGCCGGTGCTGGCGGTCACATTCGACCCCGTGCGCGACGAGCTGTTTTTGGCGGAAAAAGGGCGCGGCGCAACCCTCAACGGCGCGCCGATATCCGTTTCAACCACCGCGAGTTTCACCGGGGCGCTGCTGGCGAGCGGGTTCGCGCCCCTGCGCAACGACGAAAACGACAAAAATCTGGCGCGGGTGCGCACCGCCATTCAAAAAACGCACGGCTTCCGCGACAGCGGCTCGGCGGCGTTGAACATGGCGTATGTCGCCGCCGGGCGGCTCGACGGCTATTGGGCGTTGCGCCTCAGCCCGTGGGATTGGGTTGGCGGGGCGTTGATGGTGGAAGAAGCGGGCGGCGCCGTCTCGGAATTGTCCGGCGGAGAGTGGTCGGTCGCGTCGGTGGGGATGTTGGCATCCAACAGCGCGCTCCACTCGGCGTTGCTGGAAATACTGGCATAGCTTTTCACCCCCGGAGGTGGTTCATAACCTGAATTCGGGATAAGTAGGACAATGCTCAACTGAGGAAAAACAGTCCACAGATAACACAGATGAACATTATAATGCCCTGCAAGTACTGATTTTTGGTAATGGCGCAAAAGTAAGTAATATGCCATTGCGAGGGCGTAGCCTGACCTGTGCCCCAACGGGAGGAGATTGCTTCGCCTTCGGCTCGCAATGACAGCACCATCACTTACAACTGAACCACTGCCTGATTCTTTATTTTTCGTGACATTCGTCTATTTGTGTCATTCGTGATTGATACGCGGAATGCTGATACCGAGCCTTACAGATTCGACTGATTGACCACGCCGACATAGGGCAGGTTGCGGAATTTTTCATCCAAATCAAGCCCGTATCCGAACACAAATTCATCGGGGATGTCGAACCCGACATAATCCACGGGAATGTCCACCGTGCGGCGTTCCCATTTGTTCAGCAAGGTGCAGATTTTCAGGCTGGCGGGGTTGCGCGGTGAGAGCAATTGCAGCAAATAGCTCAACGTCACACCGGAATCAATGATGTCTTCCACAATCAAGATATGCTTATTTTCGATGGGACCGTCCAAATCTTTCACAATTCGCACCACGCCGGTGGTTTCCCGCACGCCGCTGCCGTAGCTGGAGACCGCCATGAAATCAATTTCATGCGGAATGGAGATGTGGCGCATCAAGTCGGTTAAAAAAAGCACGCCGCCCTTCAGCACGCACAACAACATCAATTCCGTTCCGGCGTAATCCCGCGAAATTTCCGCGCCCAAATCGGCTATCCGCGCCTGAAGTTTTTCCTCATTCAACAGCACCCGGTCGAGATATTTACTCGCATCCATAAAATCCACCCTCTCTTCGATAAGTTCTCTCCCCAAAAAAATAGGGGAGACAGAAATATTGTCTCCCCCTATTTTATCCCGAACCGGTCAACTGGCAAGAAATTCGTCAATCACTTTTTTGCTGATGCGGTATTGCGAGCCGATTTTTTTCGCTTTCAAATCGCCCGATTGGATCATCGCAATGAGGTCTTCCACCGGCACTTTGAGGTATTCCGCCGCTTCGATGCTGGTCATCACATCCGGGACGGCTTTGGGCGCGGAAGATTGTTGCTGCTGTTGTTGCTGGGGCTGCTGCTGTCCGCCGCCCATAATGCCCGACATCATCTGCGCCATGCCGGCGCCCATACCCATCCCCGCACCAAGCCCGACGCCGGCGCCGGTCAATCCACCGCCACCGCCACCCTGCGACGATTTTTCAATGGTGTCCAGCGCTTTGAGCTGCATATATGTTTGGGTATCGAGCAAGCCCATTGTTTTCAGCTTGTCGGCGGAGGTTTCCAGCGGGCTTAAACCGCCGATGGTGATATTTTTCAGCGTCAATCCCAGCGCGCCGAATTGGTCTTGCGCCTTCACTTCAATCGCCGCCGCCATTTCGTCCAGCAGGCTTTGCGCTTTCATCAGCGAACCGGGATTCACTTCCGAGAACCAGTCGGTTGCCGATTGAACGATGGCGTTGACCAGCCGCTCTTTGAACGAGCGCATATCAAATGAGCCTTGCGCCCCGACGAAACGCGCCACAAAGGTTTGCGGGTCGGTGACTTGCACGCCGAACGTGCCGTGCCCGCCCAACAGCAACCAGCCCAACCCCTGACCGGGCGTTTGCATGGCAATCGGTTGGCGCGTGCCCCACCCCTGCGAAGTGAGCTCGCGGGTGCTGACGAAATAAACTTCGGCGGTGAAGGGGTTTTTCCCGCCGAACGCCGCCTTTCCCAGCAAATCGGTCAGCAGGGGGACGTTGGCGGTGGTGATGGTGTGCCGTCCGGGTCCGAATGTGTCCAGCGCCTTCCCGTCACGGAAAAAGACGGCGGCTTGTCCGGCGCGAACAATCACTTGCGAACCGACTTTGAAGTGTCCCGCGCCCTGTTCCGGGAAACGTTGCACCAGACGGTCGCGCATTTCATTGGGGTATTCAATCACATCAAAAACACGAGGCATAATTTTCTCCCTTAAAATTCATCTGTAAAATCAGTCGATTCAGACACTGCGTTCAAAACGGCTTCGCCGCGTGTGTCAAAGGTGGTCAACAGTGCGCCGATGGTTTTTTCCAGCGCGCGCACCGCCTGTGGAATGCCGTCGCCGGCATCAATGGCGGATTGCACACCCGCGATGTCGGCTTCCAATGCGTCCACCTGCTCCATCATTTGAGCGTCAAATTCGTACAGCGCATCAAGCTGTTCTTCCTTCACTTTCACCGCATCGAAGAAACCGGCATAACCCTGCGCCGCGCCTTTGATTTTATCAATCAGGGTTTGCAGCTTGCGGCTGGCGCGCCCCATATCATCCAGTTGAGACATTGCCGGACCGAGCAACATCTGCGATTTCAGATCATTCATTGTTGCCCAATAGGTTTCGCAGCGTCGCGCCAATTGTTCACGCAAAATTGCGTCGGCTTCACGGCGTTGCTCTTTTTCTTTGTAGCCTTTGTAACCCGGTATTTTTTTTACCAGTTTTTCAAAGCCGCTCATTGCGTTTTCTACGGTTTCATTAAAATCCATTGCACTCCCCTTTCAATAATGAGTCTATAAAAATATTTGCGCGCCACAATAGCGGCATTGCACAATCCCTTGCCCGACAAATTCCTGCTCCCCGCCACAATTTGGGCAGGAGGTCATGCCCTGCAACGCCGAAGCTTGTTTGGAATACAGGATGCCGTCATCCCAATTAATGTAGCCATGAAACAACCCTTTGCCCACCAAATCGTAGATGAGTTTTTTGACGGTTTCGGTATCGGTTTTCAGTTCAAACACCATATCCTGAACATCTGCCTGCCCCTGGGTTTTCACCATGTTCAGAATAAGTTTTTGCCGTTTGATTTGCGCCAGCTCTGCCAGTTCTTTGCGCCCGCGCCAGAATAAATATCCGCCCAAACCGATAATCGGGACGGCAATCAATACCGACAATCCCACCCCCAGCATCATGCCCCCAACCGTGCCGTTGGGGTCGAGCCGGACAGAAACAACCGAAACAGCGGAACCTATGCACGCGAACAGCGTACCGCCGATGATGATGATAATGCCAACGGTTCTACCACTTCCAAACATCGCTTCTCCTCAAAGATAAATTTTGTTGGTATCTATACAAGGGTGTCATTGCGAAGCCCGTAGGGCTGAAGCAATCCCCACTATTCAACCCGGAGATTGCACCCTTCGGGCATTTTCAACTTCGCTTCGCTCGCAATGACATTTGTCACCCTGATGGCTGTATAGATACTTTTGTTGATAGATAGCATAGCCGGAAACCGCGATTTATCCAAAACCCGCGCTGCCACCGCCGCCACCGCCACCGCTGAAGCCACCACCGCCGCTGAAGCCGCCGCCGGAGCTACTGCTCGGGGCGCTGGTGAAGGTTCGGCTGGCGGAGGAGAGCATCGACCCCAACCCCGCCGACATCGCGGATAGCGACGACCCCATTCCGCGACTCGCGTCGCTGAGCGAGGGTGTTCTTCCGCTTCCCGCCAGCGGTCCGGGCGCACCGCCGCCGACATCTCCCATTCCGGCGCTGCCGCGTCCACCGTGTCCGCCGTGCCCATACCCGTACCATCCCGGATACCCGTACCATCCCGGCGCGGGCATGGTGTCCTTCACGCTGTCAAACTGGCGAATGTATGCTTTCTCAATGCCGAAAGCGATGGCATAGGGCAGATATTTATCAAACTGTTCCTGCGCCTCTTCGACGCCGGTATATTTGGTGATGTTTTCCAGATAATTTTTGAAGGCGTTCCAGCGCGCGGCTTCCTCTGCCCCTTTTCGGGTTTTGCGCGGCATATTGCGCCCCAAAATTATCAGTCCGATGGAGGTCACCACCAGCCCGATGGTGGGGCAAATTGCCATCACCGAATAATCAATGGTGAGCACGAAGAGCAGCATCCCCACCACGCCGCTGAGCACCAACGCGGCGACGCCCAGCCCCATGTAAAGCGAGCGGGTGCGCTTCGGGCTGACGGGGAAGAATCCCCGTTTCACCACGTCTGTGTACAATTGCTCCTGCATTTTCGGCACGGCAGTGTAGAATTTTTCTTTCAGGTCGGATAATCGCCGTTCGGTTTTGCTTCTGCCGAAAATTTTATTCAGCAGGGTTCGCTCAAACGGGGTGGCGGCGACATTTTTGTCTTTCAGATGGTAGATGAAATCTCGCCCGGAGCCGATGCCGAGGAAGCCTTTTTCGTTCACCTCTTCAATTTGGAGCGCACCGCGCCGCGCCAAGTCAATCAGCGTGGCGAGAATGTCCTCCATATCCGCCGATTCATCCACCAATGTCCCCGCCACGCCCGGCGGCAAGTCGCTGGGTGGCTCGGTGATGTAATCCGACACGATACCGGCGGGGGCGTCGCGCCCGCGCAGATACCACAGGGCATACAGCCCCAGGGGACCGCCGAAAATCAGCAACAGCCCCAGCACCAGAAACCCGATGTTGAACACGGGACCCCATTTTTCAATGCTGGCGCGACGGGCATCGTCGGCGGCTTGCCAGCTCGGCGGGTTGGCGGTCACCACCCCATGCGGGAATTGAACGCGCACTTCCAGCTCATCGCCCCCGCTGATGTTCTCCGCGGTGAAGATGACGGTAGAGCCGTTGGGAACGTATGATGTGGCATCCGCGCCATAATTGGTGTACACCAGTTGGTCGGGATTGAAGGTTGAAGGGAGTATCACCTTCACCTGTGAGCTGCGCACCGGGAAATTGCGGTCGGAGGGGACGGCTTTCCACCACACTTGGTCGCCGCCGTCGTAGATGCGCAATCCCCCTTTAACCACATACCGGATGACATAGGTGTGGGTGCTGTTTTCGGTGTAGGGGAAATACCAGTAGATGACCCGCTCGTTTTTGTCGTTGGTGGAAAGCTGGAAGGTGTATTCAGCGCCACTATTCGATTCCCGATATGCCACGAGTCGATCACCCTGTTGCTCAAACACCTGAATGTTGCTGAGGCTCTCAACCCTATCGAGCGGAATTGCCCGGAAGCCGAAATGAAAAGAACCGCCGGTGAACGTAATCTGTTCGGTTTCTTCAACCAACATATCACCGTTTTTCTGCACGGTGATGGTCACGTCGTAGCGGTTCCAAAAAAGGGTTTTCTCTTGGGCTGAAACAATACTTGATGGCAGAAGTGTTAAAAAAACAATAAGCAAAAATACGCGAACACCCGATTGTCGCATTGGTTCCCTCTCCCGGTTTGGTGGATACGATGTTGTCAAAACTATTATTTATTATAGTGAGTTTTGCGCCAAATGTGAAACCGGGTTTTATTTTTGCGTAGTCGTTTTCAGGGGGTCATCGGGT
>JAJRSQ010000026.1 GCA_024278725.1 Chloroflexota bacterium | reverse complement strand
CGGCGGTGAGACTGAGAGATTTCAAAATGAAAAAAGTGTTTTGGGTGTTGAATATTTTTCCAACAACGCCCGCTAAAAATACCCATAACGGTGGGTGTTGGCTGGACGGGGAACTCAATGTCAGGTAGGGGACGTAATCGCTAAACTCGTATTTCATGGGGTAAAACAAGCGCCCGGTATTGACCATTTCCCGTGCGGTGAGCGCGAATAAATTCACGTCCCCCTGGAGACGAGTGTTCCAAAACATCGCGCCGAATCTTACCCCCACACCGATGATTAATGCGATAATCAAAATGGGGAAGAATGGTTTGGGAAGCGTTTTGAATGAGGTCAACAAGTTACGGGTGGGAGAGTCGTTTTTTTGCATTGTGTCTCAAGCATTCCTTCATTTTTGAAAAATTTGTTCACCCCCACCGAAAAAACCGATATGTGTCGCCGTTTCACGGCGCAGGGCGGCATCGTTGCCATAAAGATACCGCCAATGTCCGTATGTGTCCAAAATACTGTCAGGGTGATAGTTCCCCGGTAGAAATTACACCCCACCGCAAACGGGACGACGGGCGTCCAATTTAAATAACCATTGATTTGGAATAATCAACGAGAAGAGGTTAAAAACGTGGATACGCGGTTAAAGAGGGCGTCAACTTTTTGGATGGTTATGGAACGGTTTAAAGTTTCGTTGAATTCAAATGCAGAATATCGAAATTGAACGGCAAATGCAGAGTACTCAATTAAATCCCGAAACGCTGAAACTTGTTGCCTATGCTCATCCAAAACCGATAACAACAAACTAATGTCATGGGTGAGTGGAAATTCGCAGTCAAGTGCGGCGATCCATGCTTTTAGACATTTCTCAATTGCTTGTTGTGCATGAAACCCAAAAATTTCATCGGCAAAAATTTCAGCATTCAGCATACCGTGCAATGCTTGTATATCTTTTTTTGCCATCATCAATAGCGTATCAGCGTAATCACGTTCGCTCATAAACCACTTTTCCTTCCCGCAACGCACGGGCGATGATATGGTTTTTGCTATGCCGCCATTGGTCAATTTCGGCGGAAGTATAAATGAGAAAATCTTTGGGAACTTTTATGCCGGAGAGCGCCTGCCATAATTTTGCCATTGTGCGATAACGGGCTTCGGGGAGGATGCTATCGCTGATCACGATGAAATCATAATCTGCCTCGGGGGATGCTGAACCTTTGGCTTGGGAGCCAAACAGAATGATGCGCCGGGGGTGAACCGTTTCCACAATAATTTTTGCCATTTCCGCAATGAGCCGGTCGTTCATTTGAGCCTCCTGCCTGAGATTATATCGCATTCGCCAACGTGGGTCAATCGGGTTGAAAAATGGTTGTGCCCCGCAACCCCCGCCAATCAAGCAGATAGACGCCGATGAGCGCGGCGGGGAGCAGTCCGTGCATGAAAACCGCCTCGAAATTGCTGCCGCGTGTGGTGTCGATGGTGGTTAGAAAAATCACCCACAGGGCGACGGTCAATCCCCATTGCGCGGCGAGCGTCCAGCCCGTACCCCATTTTAGCGTGGATAATCGTTTGAAAAGGAACATCAGCGGCAGGTAGAGCATCACGTGGTTGGCGGTGGCGGAACGGAAGGCAATCAGATTGCCGATGAGCAGCGTCCACACCAGCGCCCACCAGAATTCATCGCGGTGACGGGTGAGCGCGCGCCACCACAGCCATCCCATCAGCGCCGACAGAACCACGGTGATGGCGGGATTGAGCCATTGGTCGAAACCGGGGGCGAAGCGGGCGGTCATATTTTCCAGCGGTGAGCCGAACCCGACATAGCCGGAATAGGCGCGGATATTTTCCACAAAGCGGAAAATCCAATCGGGAACCCAGAGCAGACTGCCAGCCAGCAGGGTGGTCATGCCGATGGCGAATCCGCCGACGAAACGCCATCGTTTTTGCCGCCATGCCCACAGCAGCAAAAAAGGGATGACCAAAAAAACCATCTGCGGTTTGATGGTTGCCAGCGCCAGCACCCCCCCGCCGAGCCACTCGCGGCGGGAGACCAGCCCCCACACGGCGAGCATCACCGCCAGCGCCACCAAAATGGAAAATTGCCCCAGCATGATGGCGCGCGCGCCGGGGTAGAAAAAAACGCCCCACAGCACCGTTGCCGCCAGCATCGGCGGTGAGATTTTCCAGTGCGCCAGCCGCAACGTCAATACGGTCAGCGCGATGAGCGCGAATTGCAGCAGGGTCATCCACACGGCTTGCGCCCACGGGTACGGCACAAACGTCAGCGGGTAAAAAAGGAAGACGGTGTACAGCGGATAGGCGAAGTTTACCTGGTCTTCATCGGGGCGGGTGTACCGCCCGAACATCGCCATTTGCGCTTCGCGGTCAATTTCGCGGTTGTATGGATTGCGTCCGTGCAGCACCAGTTCTTTCCCGCCGTACCACCGCGCGAAAAAATCTGCCGTGCCGGGTGCAATCAGCGCATAACGGTGCAGCGCGACGGCTTCGCCCGCCATCACCGCCAGCAACAGGGCGACGAGGATGATGAGTTTCAGGTTTCGGGTTTCAGGTTTCATATTTTCAAGTCGAAAACAATGCGCAGGGCGCGGTCAATTTCTGCCATCGCCGCATTGGACAGGCTGCCGCGCACGCGCACCAGCCGTTGGCGGTGGTCGATGGGGCGGGTTTGCAGGCAATCCGCCACCGATTTTTTGGTCAGACCGTTCTCGGTGGTGGGGGAAAGGGTCACGTTGGTGATGATACGGCTTTTCTTTTCGCTCCATTCGGTGATTGGCGAGACTTGAATTACCGGCACACGCGCATTGTACACATTGTTGGTTACAATCACACAGGGGCGAATTTTCCCCGTTTCTGAGCCTTTGACCGGATTCAAATCAACGTCAATCACCATCCCGCGCTTGAGGGCGGTCATTGGGGCCATTCCTCCGTCGCTTGGTCGGTGAGTGCTTGCAGGTCGGGGTCATTGTCATAAATTTCGGCATACAGCGCCGCCGATTCACGCAGCCGTTGCTGTTCGATTTCGTGTTGATAGCGCAATAGCGCCGTCCGAACCATCTCCCCTTTGTTTTTAAAACCGTATTTTTTATGCTGTGCCAGAAATTCTGCCAGCGGTTGCGTGAGATTGATTTTCGTTTGTGGCATAGTGCCTCCGATTGATGACCTGTATTTGAGGGTATTATACAGGGTGGAAAAACAGGGGCAAAATCAATGACCGTTGTTTTTCACCAGCCACACTTCCACGCCGAGAAATCGCCGGTGGTCGAGCGTGGGGTGCGCTTCGACAAAATGCTGCCATTCGGGGATGTCGGGGTCAAGCGTCCACACGCCGGCATCGGTGAGCGGCTGATACGGGTAGTGGGTCGGGCGGCGGGTGTACGGTATCACCACCCACACCTGCCGGGCATCGCCGACGGTTTCCGCCACCGGGTGGATGTCCAGATTGAAGGTTGCCAGCCGCCGTTCCGCTTGCCCGCGATAATAGTAATCGAAGGGCAGTTCGATGTGCGGCGAGCGGAGCACAATCACATCCCCCGGTTGTTCGCGCGCGGCGATATATTTTGCCGCGCCCCGCCAGTTATCTTTCCAAAAGGTGGGCGCATTCAACAAAAGGACATGGTTCGCCAGGGTGACCATCCCCATAAAAATGATGACCATACCGGCGCGACGCGGCAACCGCGCGAGCCCCGCCGCTACCAGCAGCATCAGTGCGGGGATGGTGAAGGAAAGGTAGCGGTCGGCGTAAAATGACCGCTGCTGCGACACTGCCCACACTAGCACCACCGGCGCGAACCCCCACAGCGATAGCAGCATCACGGCGGGCGAGGGACGTTTCCACGCCAACCCCAGCCCGATTGCCGCCAGCGCTAGCGCGGGGAGCGCCGCCCACCACAGCGACGGCTCGAACCCCGTAACCATATTCCACACTGAAAAGAGCATGTCGGCGGGGGTGGGACGCACCAAAAACGCAATGCCGAAACTTTTGACGGGGCGCAGGGCGGTGGCGATGAGCCACGGCAGCAGCACCAGCCCGGCGGCGAATTGGGTGAGCGTCCACGGGATGAGCGCGCGCGGGTGTTTTTTCAGCCGCAGTGCCAAATAGAAAAATTGCACGGCGGGAATCAGCAGCCCGAAATAGTGGGTGGTGATGAGCAGAGTGGCGGTGAGCCACAATCCGAGCCAGTATTTTCGACGCGGGCGGTGGAGGATTTGCCAGAAAAACCAGAAGTTGAGCGTCGCCAGCAGGCTGAACAGGCTGTACATGCGCGCTTCCTGCGCCAGCCAAATGTGGATGGGGTTGACCGCCAAAAATAGCGCCGCCGCCAGCCCGACCCGTCGCCCGAACAGTGTTTTTCCGAGCAGAAAAATTGCCGCCACGCCCAAAATACTCAACACGGCGGTGATGAATCGCGCTCCGAATTCTGTTGTGCCGAACAGCGCCAACGCGCCTTTGAAAAGCACGTAAAACATCGGCGGGTGTACCCCATCGCTGAGGATGGCTTTCAGCAGAAACGGGAGCGGTTTGGTGCTCACCGCCAAACTGAAACCCTCATCAAAGGCAATGTTCTGTCGTGCCAGAATGGGCAATCGCACTGCCGTGGCGAGGAGCAAAATCAAACTAGTTCGGAAATATGTTTGTGCGCGCAAGGTCATTTTTACCGTAAACGGCTGAAAGCTGTCAGCTATCAGCTTATAGCTTCTTAAATCTATATTTCACCAGCCACCAGATGGCAATCAGCCCGTCGTACCACCGAATTTTTTTCCCTTCATCCCACAGACGGGGGTGGTAGCTGATGGGCACTTCGCGGATGTGCCAGCCGCGCCGCAGGGCTTTCGCCGTCACTTCCGGGCAAAACTCGAAGCCGGTGCTTTCCACGCCGATTTCCCGCAGCGCATCGGTGCGGAAAACTTTATAGCAGGTCGCTTCATCGGTGATGCGCGAGCCGTACAGCAGGTTTGTCACCCAACTAAGCAGTCGCCCGCCCCAATAAAAACTGAAACTACTGCGCGGATTGCGGCGCAAATTGCGCGAGCCGTAAACCACCTTCTGCGCCGGCGAATCGAATGCCGCCACGAGTTTGTGGAAATCTTGCGGATCGTATTCCAAATCCGCATCCTGAATGATGACCAAATCGCCGGTGGCGTGCGTCAACCCGGTGGCAATCGCCGCGCCTTTGCCCCGATTTTCGGGGTGGTGGATGATGGTCATCTCGGGGCGGGGGTCGGCTTCCCAGCGGCGCAGAATGTCCACCGTGCCATCGGTTGAACCGTCGTCCACCAGAATCAACTCTTTCGGGAGTGAAACGGCTTCAACCCGATTGACCAATTCTTCCAGCGTAGCTTCTTCATTATAAACTGGGATGATGACAGATAGTTTCATGGGTTCATTATACCCGATTTCCCCGCCGAAAGCAGTAAACTTCCGGTAAAATCTCAATCTATTCGCTGAAATAGCCCGTATATATATCCATTTTTATGCATCGCGGGGGTGAATATTGCGCCGTCCACAATAATGGGGATATTCGGGGTTGAGGGTGTGTGCATCAGCACCGCAACCCGCAGCCGGTAATGGCGGGAAAATTCCGCGGCGACGGTCGGCAATCCGGCGGCGATGGGTTCTCCGGCGCGGTTTATCCAACTGGCGATGTATGTCGGTTGCTGCGCCAAAACATACGCCGGGTCGGATTTTTCGTGTCCGGCAGTGCCATCTCCGATGCTTGTGGGCAGGTGGGCAATGTAGGTGTCATTCAACCCGAACATATCAATGGTGCGCAACCCGGTGAAAAATGGCAGCGTCCCGGCGGCATCCACGGCGAGGGTGTCATCGGGTTGGGCGTGGTTTTCCAGCCATTGCGCCAAATCCACCCAGCGCCAGTTGATGACGGTTTGGTATGCGCTCCGTTCCGGGGCAGACCATAAACCGAAAATTATCATCAACGATGAGAAAAAAATTACGATAGCTCTTGAGCGAGCGGCAGACGACAGACCGGAGAATTTTTCAGCGAGTCCGAAGGTTCCCGCGAGATATATCCATAGCAAAAGGGGCAGCAGAAAGCGGATGCCGAAATTTTTATAATCGTCGCCGCCGACGACCGCCAAATAAATCGTGTAGCCAACGATGGCAAAAAGAAAAAGCGTTCTTCCGGTGGCGGATTTTTTCCACCATAAAGCTGCCAATGCCAGAAGCGGTATTTGGGGATTGCTGACGACTGCCATCAAAAACAGATATGCCACCCCGCGCCTCAACAGTGCCAGCCCGAATCCACCGGCTTTCACATAAAACGTGTTCGGCAGCAGATACCCGTAAAAATTCCACCGCCACAGAAAATATACGCCGTACAGCACCCCAAAACTCGCCGCCCATTCTGCGAATCGTACGAATTTGTTGCGGGTGTCGATGGAACTTTCGCGCCGCAAAACGGTGAGAAAATGCAACGAGACCAGTCCGAAAACCAGCACCCCTTCGGGGCGAGTCATTGCCGCCAGCGCGAAAACAATGCCTGCCCAACCGATGTGCCATCCCTGTTCAAGGGCGTTCAGATATAGGGTTATTCCCAGCAGAAGCAGAAACGTGAAGAACAACATTTCAAACCCGGAAACGGCATACCGCGCAAAACCCGCTGTACCGGCGAGCATCAACGCCGCCAGCGCCCCCGCCATCGGCTGCCGGTAGCGTTTGCCAAGCCGGAAGGTCAGCCACAAAATACCCATGCTGGCGACAGCGCCAACAACCTGCGCAGCGGCAATCACATCCCCGCCGAGTTTGATTGCCGCTGCCATCAACACCGCCCACAAAAAAGTGGTGTACCCTTCTACCCGTTCACCGGGGTTGAAAACCAACCCCT
>JAJRSQ010000025.1 GCA_024278725.1 Chloroflexota bacterium | reverse complement strand
TGGCATTTGTGGAAGCCATCAATTCCGGTGTGCCATTTGTGGAAGCCAATCCATTGTCGGAAGTGAGTTTGGCGATTGCGAAATTAGCGTATACACTCTCTCCTGACACGCTGAAAGAAAATCCACCGGAAACGCCCTCCGTGCTATTGAAAGAAGTTCAAAAGGACAGCGCATAATTTTTCCACGCCAAAACTATTTTTGGGTGGGGGCAATGTATGGCAAAGCAACTGATTTTGGTTGTGGATGATAACCCAACCTCGACAAAGATGATGAGTATCCTGCTACGCAAAGAAGGATACGAGGTCATTACCAAAAATGACCCGTTTGATGCGCTGAAATGGCTTCGCAATCCGACCCACCGCCCTGCGCTGATGATTTCCGACCTCAATATGCCCGGTATGAGCGGGCATGAATTGGTCAAACACATCAAGCATGACCCCTCGTTGAAATATCTCCCCATCATTATGCTGACCGCCCAGCACGATATGGCGCAGAAAGTCGCCGGTTTTGAGGCGGGCGTGGACGATTATTTGACCAAGCCGGTCAGCAGTACCGAGCTGTTGCTGCGCATTCGGGCACTGCTGGCGCGCGCGAATATTAGCAGTGGCGTCAAACCGCAGGCGGACGGCAGGGTATTCACCGTGTTCAGTTTGCGCGGCGGGGTGGGGCGCAGTACCGTCGCCGTGAATCTGGCGACCGCGCTGGCGATGATTTGGCAGGTGAAAGTGCCGCTGGTGGATTTATCCCTCCAAAATGGGCACTGCGCGCTGATGCTCAACACCAAACCGCACAATACCATCGTTGAGCTGGCGGAAACCATCACCGATGAAATTGACATTGACTTGATTGAGAAGGCTTTGCACTCCCACCCGTCGCAAGTGGCAGTATTGCCCGCCCCGATGACCGCCGCCGAAGCGGAACTGGTTTCGCCGGCGGTGGTTCAACAGGTGCTGCCGTATTTGCGGGTGGAATATCCCTTCACCGTGGTGGACACCGGCGCAGTGCTGGACGATATTGTGCTGAGCGCATTCGACCAAAGCACCCATATTTTACTGGTGGTCACGCCGGAATTGGGGTCGCTGAAAGCCGCCACCGACAGCCTGAAAATCATGGAAGAGCTTGATTATGCGCCGGATTTGGTGCATTTGGTGCTGAACAACACCTTTCCGAAAGGCGGCATTTCGCCGGAGGAGATTGAAGCGGCGTTGGGCAAAAAACTCGTCGGCATTATTCCCGCCAGCGGGAGCGTCACGGCGCAAGCCATCAACACCGGCAAACCGATTGTGTACACCACGCCGGAACATCCCATCACCCGGGCGATGGTCAAAATGGCGTACACTTTCAGCCCCGATGATTTGAAGAAAAACCTTCCCAAGCCGTTATCCCCTTTGCTGCGACATTTTTATACCGCCTCCAAAACGCGCCATTAATTGACGACAATTTACTCGCGCAGCCCCGTTTTTCGCCTGAATTCCCCCGTACCATCCTTCACATTCTTTATGCACTATAGATAAAGAATGTAATTTCCTCTTGTGCATTTTTGACGAAAAACTTTTTTTGTTGTACTCTTTCATTACCCTGTCATCATAGACTATTTCAATGCAACAGGGATTTCAATGATGTAATCCCGTCGCACAATTCTGTATGTGTCAAAATTAAATAATCCCCGGTTATTTTGGGATAATCAATGTGGATTGAGGAGGTAATTTACAACCCATGACTTTCTCGTTACCTACCAGTATTACACAAATTCTTACCCCTGACGGTAAGTTGGTCGGCGATCCGCCGGAATTGCCGCCGGAGCAACTGCTGGAGTTCTATCGTTGGATGGTGTTGGGGCGCATATTTTCAAACCGGATGGTGGCGTTACAGCGCCAGGGGCGGATGGGCACATTCGCGCCACTCAACGGGCAGGAAGCCGCCAGCGTCGGTTTGGCTGCGCCCATGCAAGATGGCGATTGGCTGGTCGGCGGCTACCGGGAAGCGATTTCGTTTTTCATGCGCGGCATTCCGATGGTCACACTGATGGAGCAGTGGGGCGGCTATATTCCCATCAGCTATAGCCCCGCCACAAAAGTGATGCCCATCCAAGTGGTGCTGGCGAGCCAGATGCCGCACGCCGTCGGCATTGCGATGGCGATGCAGTACAAAAAAGAACGGAACGCCGTGGTCGCCGTGATTGGCGACGGCGCAACCTCCGAAGGGGACTTCAACGAAGCCCTGAACTTTGCCGGAACCTTCAAAGCGCCGCTGGTGACGGTGGTGCAGAACAACGGTTGGGCAATCTCCGTCCCGCGTGAAAAGCAGACCGCCGCCGAATACATCGCTCACCGGGGACCCGCCTTCGGGATGCCCGGCTACGTGGTGGACGGCAATGACGTTTTTGCCGTTTACAGCGCCGTTGAACAGTGTCTGGAACGGGCGCGAAACGGGGAAGGTCCCTCCATCATCGAGGTTATCACCTACCGTATGGGCGCGCATACCACCGCCGACGACCCCACCAAATACCGCCCCTCCGATGAACTGGCGGAATGGAAGCCGAAAGACCCCATCACCCGTTATACCTCATATTTGCGCACGTTGGGACTGCTGGACGACGCCAAAGCCGCGGACATCGAAGCCGAAGTACGGGCGGAATTGCAGATTGCCGTGGAGCGATACGAGGCGGAACGCCCCGCCCAGCGCGTTGAGAAATATTTCGATTTGGTTTATAACGACACGCCGCCGCAACTGGCACGTCAACGCGATGAATTAATTCGAGCTTTAAACAGGGAGCAGTAAATTATGCCAAAATGGACAATGGTCAAAGCGATAAACAACGCGCTGGATTTGAAACTGGCGCAAGACCCCAACGTGTTGATTTTTGGCGAAGATGTCGGGAAGAACGGCGGGGTCTTCCGGGTCACCGACGGGCTTCAGGCGAAATTCGGGGAGGAGCGCGTTTTCGACACCCCGCTCGCCGAATCGGCTATCATCGGTTCCGCCGTGGGGATGGCGACCTATGGGCTGCGCCCCGTGCCGGAAATTCAATTCGCCGGATTCACCTATCTTGCTTTTCACCAAATTGTGGCGCAGGCAGCGCGGTTGCATTTTCGTTCCGGCGGCACCATTGATATGGCGATGGTCATTCGCGCCCCCTTTGGCGGCGGTGTCCGCACACCGGAACTGCACGCCGACAGCGTCGAGGCGCTCTACATGCAGGCGCAGGGGCTGAAAGTGGTCATCCCCGCGACCCCCTACGATGCGAAAGGACTGCTCATCGCCGCCATTGAAGACCCCGACCCCGTGCTCTTTCTGGAGCATATGAAACTCTATCGTTCTTTCCGGCAGGAAGTGCCCGCCGAGCATTACACCGTCCCCATCGGCAAAGCCGCCATCGCCCGCGAGGGCTCGGACATTTCGGTGATTGCCTATGGCGCAATGGTGCAAGCCTCCGTAAAAGCCGCCGAAATGGTGGAGCAAAAGCTGGGCGCGTCGGTGGAAGTGCTTGACCTGCGCACCATCGCCCCGTTGGACGAAGAAGCTATCGTCAATTCCGTCTCCAAAACGGGACGCGCCATTGTGGTGCAGGAAGGTCCCCGCGCGGGCGGCGTGGCGGCGGAGGTCATCGCCGTCATCAACGAGCAGGCGCTCTATTCGCTGTACAAGCCCGTTTTGCGCGTCACTTCTCCCGATGGACCGTACCCGTTCACCGTGATGGAGGACGATATTCTGCCGTCGCTTGACCGGATTGCGGCGGCAATTGAAACCACGCTGGAGCCGTAAATTGATGGGTTGTTTGAGGGAGATATTCGCTTTGACGCGGAGCAGATAAAAGCGGACAGGGGGAATGAAAAATGAACACGCGACAATTTTTGCTTGATGTTGCGCTCACGATTTTAGTCACGTTTGGGGTGACCGCCGCGGTGACGTATGGGTATAGTTTGGTCGTACACGGGACGGGTATCATCGACTGGGAAACGGCGTTCAGCCTGGCGCTCGTACTCGGTATTGTTCTGCCATTGTCCCGATTGCGTTCCCGCGCGAAATAGAACATCATTTGCGGGGTAGGGGCAGACCGATGTGTCTGCCCAAAATGGGCGAACACACAGATTCGCCCCTACTTACAATTTGTAATTCAACAAGGGGAAATAGTATGTTTGAATTTAAATTGCCCGATGTGGGCGAAGGAATTTTTGAAGCCGAAATTCTGGATTGGCTGGTGAAAGAAGGCGATACCGTCACGCAAGACCAGACAATTTTGGAAATCCAAACCGATAAAGCGGTGGTGGGAATTCCCTCGCCGGTTGCCGGAACGATTCAAAAGATTGTGGCGCAACCGGGGGTGATGGCAAACGTCGGCGACCTGCTGGTGATTATTGCCACCGAAGAAGGCGCGAAAGTGCCCCCCGCCGAGCCGGAAAAAGCCACCCCCACCGCGCACGCGATGAGCCACTCGGTGATGTCCGCGCCCGAAGCGCCCCAACCGACCGGCGGCAACGGCAAAACCAAACCCGCGCTCGCCCCTGCGCCGGTGCAAATCGGCATTTTAGACCCGACCCGCCGCGTGCTCGCCGCGCCCGCCGTGCGAAAACTCGCGCTGGAAATGGGCATCAATTTGGCGCAGGTGCCGGGCACGGGTCCCGCCGGGCGCATCCTGCTCTCCGACCTGAAACAATTTGCGGCGCAACCGCAACCCGCCGCGCCCGCCCCTGCGCCGACCCTCCCCGCGCCCGCCCCCGCGACTGCTCCGCCCGCCGAAGAACCTTTGCCGGCGCGCATCGCCATCCCCGAAATGGCTGCCGGTGAGCCGGTGGAAGAAGAGGCATTGCGCGGATTGCGCCGCCGTATCGCCGAGCGGATGGAAGTTTCCCTCCGCGTGCCGGCGGTCAGCACCTTCCGCGAAATTGAAGTGGGGCGATTGGTCGAGCTGCGTAAATCGCTCAAACCGGAAGCGCAGCGGCGAAATTTGTCGCTCACGTTTATGCCCTTTTTCATCAAAGCCGCCACCATCGCCCTGAAAGAATTTCCGTATTTCAACGCTTCGCTGGACATGGAAAACCAGAAAATCACGCTGCGGAAATATTACCATATCGGCGTGGCAACCGCCACCAAAGATGGTTTGCTCGTGCCGGTCATCAAACATGCCGACAAAATGACGCTGTTGGAAATTGCCTCCGAACTGACTCGCCTGCGTATGCTGGCGGAACGGCGGCGGCTCGCGCCCGATGAACTTTCGGGCAGCACCTTTTCCATCACCAATTACGGCAGTTATAATGGCTGGATGGGCACGCCCATCATCAACCCCCCCGAAGTGGCGATTATGGGCGTCGGGCGCATCATCGAAAAACCGGTTGCCATCAATGGCGAAATTGTCATCCGCCCCGTGCTGCCCCTTTCCCTCAGTTTCGACCACCGTTTAATTGACGGCGCGGCGGGTGAACAATTCGCCGAACGGCTGAAAGCATTGCTGGGCAATCCCGACACATTGCTGCTGGAGTTGCGCTGATGGTTGTCGGAGATATGGCTGTGGGCGTAGATGTGGTGGTGCTGGGCGCAGGTCCCGCCGGATATGTGGCTGCCATTCGCGCCGCCCAACTGGGAAAAGAAGTGGTCATTGTTGAGCCGAATGCGGTGGGCGGGGTATGTTTGAATCTGGGCTGTATCCCGTCGAAAGCGTTGCTCACCGCCGCCGACCGCTTTTGGCGCGCCAAAAATTCCGCCGAAATGGGCGTCATCGCAGCGGATGTTTCGCTTGATTTGCCGCAAATGCAAGCCTTCGCCCAGGGGGTGGTGGATAAACTGGTCAAGGGCGTGAATCAGCTTTTGAAGGGCAACGGCATCGAAGTGGTCAAAGGTGAGGGCTGGTTTTTATCGCCGACGGAAATTCGCGTGGAAGGGGAATACGGCGCGAAACGTTTCATCTTCGAGCAGTGCATCATCGCGGTGGGTGGGAAACCCGCCCCGCTGGCGGGACTCCCCTTCGATGGCGAGCGGGTGCTCACCCCGCAGGCGGCGTACCGGCTCACCGAACTGCCCGCATCGGTGGCGGTGGTGGGCGCGGATTATATCGCCGTGGAAGTGGCAACCTTCTTCGGCAAATTGGGTGTGCCCACACAATTGATTATCCCGCACGAAAAATTTGCGCTCACCGATTTCGATGTTTCGGTGCAGCGTCACCTCAAAAGTTACCTGAAAAAAATCGGCATCAGCGTCAAAGCCGGAGTGGACGACCCCGCCGCCGCCGTTGCCGACGCGCCGTGTGTGGTGGTGTCGAATGGCATCATCCCCAACACCGCCGATTTGCATTTGCAGACAGTCAACATCAGCTTGGATGACGGCGGTTTCATTCCGGTGGACAACCGAATGCGCACCGTCAATCCCACGGTTTTCGCCGTGGGCGACGTGACCGGACTCGCCGCCACTGCCGAGCAGGCGATGAAAATGGGGAAGGTCGCCGCCGCGCAATTGGGCGAGCGTCCTGCGGAATATGCGCCCCAAGCCGTGACGAAAATGGTGTGGACGGAGCCGGAAATCGCCATGGTGGGTTTGACCGCCGCGCAGGCGGAAACCGCCGGATACAGCGTCCAAACGGGACATTTTCCGATGGCGGCGAACGGACGCGCGTTGATGTTGAACGGCGGCACAGGGTCTGTGTCCATCGTTGCCGAAAAAGAGAGCGGGGTGCTGTTGGGGGCGACGGTGGTCGGTCCCCGCGCCGCCGAGGTGATTGGCGAGTTGGCGCTGGCGCTGGAAATGGGCGCAACGCTCACCGACGTGGCGGAAACGCTGCACCTGCATCCCGGCATCGGCGAACCGTTGATGGAAGCGGCGGAAGATGCGCTCGGCACGGTGGTGCATCTGTTGCGGAAAAAGTAGGGTTTGCAGGAGCGACATACGCCACCTTTTTAAATATGCAACCTCCACTGTTTCCCCTTGCCGGAATTTGCTTTTAATTGCCCACTCAAATTACAATAGCCCTTGTGCATTTTTTTGCGCAGGGCTATTTTTATTTCCTCAAACTGTGATAGTGAATATGACACCTCAACCCCAACAATTCCACCCCGACCGCGTCTCCATCCCGTGGCAAATTGGCATTACCACCACCGGGCGGATGTTCATCAACACCGCCCGCCGCTTTGCGTACCCCTTTGCCTCGGTGCTGGCGAAGGGGCTGGGCGTGCCTCTCCAAGCCATCACGGTGATGATTGCCGGCTTGCAGGCGGTGAATGTACTCGGCGGCATGATGGGTCCTCTCGGCGACCGGCGGGGATACCGCACCATGATGCTGGCGGGGATGGCGTTGCTGGCGGGTGGGATGTTGCTGGGTGCGGTTGTGCCGGTCTACATCGCCGTGCTGATTGGGATTGCGCTGGCGAGTCTGGGCAAAAGTATCTTCGACCCCGCGCTGCAAGCCTATCTGGGCTTGCGCATCCCCTACCACCGGCGCGGATTGGCGATTGGCATCACCGAAATCAGTTGGGCGGGCAGTGCCATCATCGGCATTCCCCTTTTGTCGATATTGGTTGACCGCACGGATTGGCGC
This sequence comes from Chloroflexota bacterium, assembly GCA_024278725.1. Taxonomy (GTDB): domain Bacteria; phylum Chloroflexota; class Anaerolineae; order 4572-78; family 4572-78; genus JANTHQ01. Next base: position 7,951 of record JAJRSQ010000025.1, on the reverse strand, counting down.
GCGCCGTTTTGGGCGTTGGGCGCGTTCGGGGTGCTGGCATTTGTCGCCACGGCATGGGCAATTCCCGGACGAAAAAAAGTCGCTGCCGATGCGCCGCTGCTGAATTATCGCGCCACGTGGGGGCAAGTGCTGGTTTCGATGCCGGCGCTGGGTGCGCTCGGCTTTGCGTTTTTTTCCAGTATGGCGAATGACAGTATTTTTGTGACCTATGGCATCTGGCTGGAATCGCGGTTCGGGCTGGGCATTGTTGCGCTGGGGATGGCGACCTCGGTCATCGGCGCGGCGGAATTGACGGGCGAAAGTGTGACCGCATTTCTGGCAGACCGCATCGGTTTGCGTCCGGCGGTCATCGGGGGGGCGGTGCTGTCGGCGTTGAGCTATGGTTTACTGCCCGTCATCAGCACAACCCTGCCGCTGGCGCTGACGGGGCTTTTTCTGGTGTTCGTCAGTTTTGAATTCACCTACGTGACCGCGCTGTCACTTTTCACCGAAGTACTGCCCACTGCGCGTAGCACGATGATGGCGAGCGTGCAGGCGGTGGCGGGAGTCGGGCGGGTGTTCGGCGCGCTGATGGGCGGCTTTTTGTGGCTGACGGGCGGCAGTTTGCTGGTGGGGCTGGTTTCGTTGGGGGTGACGGTACTGGGGCTGGCGATATTGCTGTGGGGGATGTATTCGCGCTGAAAACACTTTGCACCCGACGGGGCGTGTGGCATAATTACGGGGATAATTGCAACGCTGCAATCTGGTATTTTTGAATGAACAACTTTGAACTCAAACCGGGAGTGCGCAATGGACAATCAGACACAAGACAAAAGACGATTGGCGGTGCTGACCAGCGGCGGTGATGCACAAGGGATGAATGCGGCGGTTCGGGCGGTGGTGCGGACAGCGTTAGACCACGGCATCGAAGTGTTTGCCATCAAAGAAGGTTATTATGGCATGGTGGAAGGGGGAAAATACATCGTCCCCATGAATTGGGATTCGGTGGGCGGCATTCTCCACCGCGGCGGCACGGAAATCGGCACGGTGCGCTGTCAGCCTTTTCGCACCAGAGATGGACGACGTAAAGCCGCACACAACCTCATCAAACATCGAATCAACAATCTGGTTGTCATCGGCGGCGATGGCAGCTTGACGGGCGCGCACATCTTTCGGCAGGAATGGTCATCACTATTACAGGAACTGGTGGAAGCGGGTGACATCACCCCTGAAATTGCCGCCTCCAACCCGTATTTGAACATCGTCGGGCTGGTGGGGTCAATTGACAATGATATGTTCGGCACCGATATGACCATCGGCGCGGATACCGCGCTGCACCGCATCACCGAGGCGGTGGACGCCATCAGCAGTACCGCCGCCAGCCATCAGCGGGCATTTGTGGTGGAGGTAATGGGGCGCAACTGTGGGTATCTGGCATTGATGGGGGCGCTCGCAACCGGCGCAGACTGGGCGCTCATTCCCGAAAGCCCGCCCGATGTGGAAAATTGGGAAGAAAAGATGTGCGAAGTTCTTCGGCACGGGCGCGAAACGGGCAAACGGGACAGCATCGTGATTCTGGCGGAAGGTGCAATTGACCGCAACGGCAATCCCATCACCAGCCGGTATGTGAAACAGGTACTGGAAGAACATCTGAAGGAAGATGTGCGCATCACCGTGCTGGGGCATGTCCAGCGCGGTGGCTCGCCCACCGTGTACGACCGCACCATGAGCACGCAGTTGGGATACGCCGCCGTCGAAGTGATTTTGCGAGCTACACCGCATCAGGAACCGTCGCTCATCGGGGTGCGGAACAATCGCGTGACCTACACCCCGCTGATGGCATGTGTAGAGCGCACTCATGCCGTCGCCGAAGCCATCAAGGCTCGGAATTTCAATTTGGCGCTGGAGCGGCGCGGTTCCGGTTTTGCGGAAGCTTTTCAGACGTTGCGCACGCTGGTGCGTGCCCTGCCGCACGACCCCGCGCCGGGGCAGGAACGTTACAATTTCGGCATCATGAACATCGGCGCGCCCGCGCCCGGTATGAACACCGCCGTCCGGGCGGCGACACGTCTCGCGCTCGATGCGGGGCATCGGGTGTACGGCATTTACAACGGCGTTCCCGGTTTTGTCCACGGCGAAATGGAAGAGTTGCACTGGATGAGCGTGGCGGGCTGGGCGATGCGCGGCGGCTCGGAGTTGGGGACGAATCGCAATTTGCCGCACGCCAGCGACTTTTATGCGATGGCGCGCACCATCGAAGACCACCAACTCAACGGATTGCTCATCATCGGCGGGTGGACGGCGTATGAAACCGCCTATCAAATGTATCTGGAGCGCGAGAATTTCCCCGCCTTCAACATTCCCATCGTGTGTATGCCCGCTTCCATCGATAATAATCTGCCCGGCTCGGAACTGAGCATCGGCGCAGATACCGCCCTCAACAGCATTATGGAAGCGGTGGACAAAATCAAGCAATCGGCGGTGGCATCGCGGCGGTGTTTTGTGGTGGAAGTGATGGGGCACAACTGCGGGTATCTGGCGTTGATAAGCGGCTTGGCAACCGGCGCGGAACGGGTATATATGCCGGAAGAAGGCATCACTCTGAGCGATTTGCAGGAAGATTTGCAAAACCTCAAACAGGGTTTCAAAAAGGGCAAACGGCTGGGATTGATGATCCGCAGTGAGAACGCCAACCCCATCTACACCACCGCTTTCATCGAAGCGTTATTTGAGGAAGAAGGGGGCGACCTGTTCGAGACCCGGCACGCGATTTTGGGGCATCTTCAGCAGGGGGGAAACCCCACCCCGTTTGACCGTATTTTGGCGACGCGATTCGCGTTGCACAGCGTGAACTATCTGATTGACGGCGTGGGGCGAACGACCGACGATGCGGCAGCGGCTTTCATCGGTTTGGATGAGGGGCGCATCAAATTCAACCATCTTCAGGATTTTCCCCGTCTGGGCGACCGGAAATATCAACGCCCCAAAACGCAATGGTGGATGACCCTGCGTCCCATTGCGCGGGTGATGGCGAAGCCCTGCCCGCAGGATGATTGCGCCGAATGACCCGCCGCCGGCGTCAACCATCCGCGCCGAAGGTGAGCATCTGATTCCGTGAGCAGAAAAACGGGCGACGCCACCAATCGTCGAATACCCGCCACGGCACCGGTTGCACATTCTGCGCCGGTGTCGCGGCATTGTGCGGCAGCGCCGGATTGAGCACCAGAAACGCATCGGCTTCCGCATCATACCCCACCACATTGACCCAATGAGTTCCGGTTTTATACGGGTTTTCCCATACCCAGCGCACCGTGGTGATGCAATTGCGGGCAATATTGTCCAGCAGATGAACCTTCCGCCCCCGCGCCCGAAAACTCGCCCGCCCCAGCGACGCATACCCCAACGCCTGCCAGTGCCGGTTGACGGCATTGAACGCCCGCACCATCCCCCACCGTGCAAAAGTCGCCCCTCTGGTGGGAAACCCGAACACATCCCACCTCATCCGATACCCGCCCAACCCCATCCACCCCGATGCATGCTGCATCGCCGCCGCCAGCAGCGTTTTGGTGACGGCGTGCGGCTCGGTGATGAAGCCTCGCTGCCATGCCAGCAAATTTATCGCCATTGCCAAACAGGTGGGACCGCAATCGTTTGTGCCTTCCCCCTGATATTGATGCGCGCGCCCCACCCCCTCTGCCGTGTGTGGGAACACCCACCGAATTTTTGTATTCATTGCATATAATCCTTTGGTATTGTGGTAGTGGCTCAATCGTAAGTGATGGCAACTGTCATTGCGAGCCGAAGGCGAAGCAATCCCCGTGCCCCACTGATGGAGATTGCTTCGGGCTACGCCCTCGCAATGACGTATCACTTACTTCTGTCCCATTACCGGTACTGTCTCTGGTATTTTACCACAATCGGGAGACGGTTCAATTGTTGGTGGCGCTGTGCGAGTCACCCCATTTCCGGAAAGCCAAAAATCCGCGCTTTGTCGGCGTGGTTATAAAATTGATTCACCAAAATCGAATTTGTTTACGTATCTTTTATGGAGAAATTTTGTGTTTCATACGATAATAGAAAAGACGGAAAAAGTGTCGTTACGGAAAAACCTGTGCAGACCGAGAACAATATGACCCAAACTCAATCAATCACCACCGCGACAGTATTGCTCATCGGCAAACTCAGCGGCAGTCTTGCCGACCCCGAAGGGTTGGACATTGCCGTGCCGCAATTCAAAACCCGCGTGACACCCAGTGTGGATGTTGCGCTCCGGTTTTTGGAGCCGGACACGTTTGACGTGATTCTCTTCGATTTAGCGGCGGAGAGCGGGCACGAAGAGGAATCGCTGGCGCGCCTGCGCGCAAAAGCGCCCAACACGCCCATCCTCTTTTTAACCGACGTGGACGATGAATATATTGCCATGCGTTTGGTGCGTCCCGGCTCGCAGGAATATCTGCCCAAATCCATCATTTCCCCCAAACTGTTGGCGCACATTCTGGAGCATGTCATCGTCCGCTCGCGGGAACTGCAAACATATCGCTCCGCGGAGCAGCGTTACCGCCAATTGTTTGAATTGTTCCCCGACGCGGTGTACAGTACCAATGCCGAAGGGACACTGGTCGATTTCAACCGCGCCGCGCTGGAAATGTTCGGCTATGCCCGCGATGAGATGATGGGGTTGGGGGCGGAATTGCTTTTTGCCCGTTTCGATGATTACGATGCGCTGGTGGCACATCTGAGCGAACACGGCAGCATCACCGAGCATGAAATTCGGATGCGCCGAAAAGACGGCGCGGAACTGTGGTGTCTGCTCACCGCTACCCCCAACCGCACGCCCGAAGGGGAACTGGCGGGCTATCAGGGCATCATCCGCGATATTACCCACCGGAAGGCGCTGGAAGAAGAATGGCGGCGATATGAATTCATCGTCAACACGTCGAAGGAATATATGACGCTGGTTGACCGTGATTATGTGTACCGCGCGGCGAATGAATCGTATTGCACCGCGCACGGCAAAAAGCCGGAAGAAATCGTCGGGCGCTCGGTGGCGCAGGTGTGGGGCGAGGGACGCTACCTCACCAAAATCAAAGAGAATTTCGACCGCTGCTTCGCCGGTGACGAAGTCCACTATCAGGGGTGGCTCAGTTTTGCCGCGCTGGGGCGACGGTACATGGATGTGACCTACTATCCATATTACAACACCGCCGGCGTCGTCACCCACGCGGTGGTTGTTTCCAGAGACATCACCGAGCGCACCCGCGCCGAGGCAGCGTTGCAGCACGCGCACGCCCAGCAGCAGCAATTGCTGGCATCCATTCCGTCCATATTAATTAGCGTCAGCCCGGAAGATACGGTGACGCACTGGAATACCCCCGCCGAAAATACCTTCGGCATCCCTGAAAAAGAAGTGATTGGCAAACCTTTTCTGGAATGCGGCATTCGCTGGAATTGGGTGGAAATTCTGGAGCAGGTGAACGACTGCCGCAAATCGGTGGTCACTGCCAATGTGAACGATGTGAAATATACCCGCCCCGACGGGAAAGAGGGTTTTTTGAATGTGACCATCAGCCCCTTCGCCGATGAAACGGATGACCAACTCGGTTTTTTGGTGATTGCGCAGGATGTGACCGAGCGGAAAATTCTGGAGAGCCAGCTTGGACAATCGCAAAAACTGGAAGCCATCGGACAATTGGCGGCGGGCATCGCCCATGAAATCAACACCCCCACCCAATATGTGGGCGATAATATCCGCTTTATGCAGGAATCGTTCACCGATATGGCGGAATTGCTGGAAAAATACCGGAAGTTGCTGGAAAAAGTGAAGGCGGACGGTGCGCATCCGGAATTGGTGGCGGAAATCGAAGCGGCGATGGAAGAGAGCGATGTGGATTTTGTGGTGGAAGAACTCCCCGCCGCCATCGAGCAATCGCTGGAGGGGGTGGGGCGCGTCTCCGCCATTGTGCGGGCGATGAAAGAATTTTCGCACCCCGGCGTGGAGGAAAAATCGGCGGTGGACATCAACAGAGCCATCGAAAGCACGGCGACCGTCGCCCGCAACGAATGGAAATATGTGGCGGACATGAAAACAGACTTCGCGCCCGATTTGCCGCCCGTCCCATGTTTCGCGGGCGAACTGAATCAGGTCATCCTGAACATCATCGTCAACGCCGCGCACGCCATCAGCGACCGGGTGGGCGATGGCAGCGGCGGCAAGGGCACTATCACCATTTCCACCCGCCGCGACGGCGATTGGGTGGAAATCCGCATTTCCGATACCGGCACGGGCATTCCCGAAGCCGCCCGCTCGAAAATCTTCGACCCCTTCTTCACCACCAAAGATGTGGGGCGCGGCACGGGGCAGGGCTTGGCGATTTCCCATTCGGTGATTGTGGAAAAACATCGCGGGAGCATCACCTTTGAAACGGAGACGGGCAAAGGCACAACTTTCATCATCCGCTTGCCGCTTGATCCCACGGTTGTCGGCGCGAATGGAGACCACGCATGAGCGAGAGGAAGCGGGTGCTCTTTGTGGATGATGAACCGAATTTGCTGGCGGGGCTGCGCCGGATGTTGCGTTCAATGCGGAAGGAATGGGATATGACCTTCGTGGCGAGCGGTGCGGAAGCGTTGGCGCTGTTGACGGAACGCCCCGTGGATGTGATTGTGTCCGATATGCGGATGCCGGGTATGGATGGCGCGGAACTGCTGGGGCGGGTCAGGCTTGAATCCCCGCAAACCGTGCGCATCGTCCTTTCCGGGCAGGCGGAGCGGGAAGCCGTGCTGCGCGGCGCGGCGGCAATTCATCAATATTTGGGCAAACCATGCGATGCCGACACGCTCAAAGCGACGGTGCGCCGGGCATGCGCGCTGGTGAAGCGGATGCCCAACGCCGATGTGCGGCGGGTGGTGTCGCAGCTCGACCCGTTTGAGGCGTTGCCCATTTCGCTGGATGAAGTCATCGCGCAGTTGAAAGATGCCGACACCCCCGTCAGCGGGCTGACACACCTCGTTTCGGCGGGGATGGGCATTGAGACGCAGGTTGTGCGGCAGATTGATGCCGCGTTGTTCAGTTTGCGGTCGCACATCCCCGGTCCCGCGCAAGCGTCGGTATTGCTGGGGCTGAACACCCTCAAACTGCTCGCGCTGTCGGCGCAGGTTTTTCGGCAATATGAGCACCAATCGCTGGCGACGATGGCGCTCCATTCCATGTGGCATCACGGTATCACCGTCGGGAAGTTTGCGGCGCGTATCGCGCAGGTGGAAGACGCGCCGCAGGCGGTGGTGGATTTTTCCGCCGTGGCAGGATTGCTCCACGACATCGGCAAACTTATTTTCACCGGATATTTCGCGGAGGCGTATACCACCGTGCGGCAGAAATCCATTCAACCCGGCGTGGATAGCCTGATGGCGGAGACGGACGAATTCGGCGTCACCCACGCCGATGTCGGGGCGTATCTGCTGGCGCTGTGGGGATTGCCCGCGCCGGTGGTGACGGCGGTGAAATATCACAATGCGCCGCCGCCAACCGTCCCCACCGAATTTTCTCCCGCCTTGGCGGTGTATGTGGGCAACGCGCTGGAATACGAATCGCGCGCCGTGCGCGACATAACACTATCGGATAAATTGGATATGGCATATCTGGAAAGGCTTGGCGTTTCTCAGCGATTGCCGGTGTGGCGCGAGGCGTGCCACTCACTTGTTGGGGAGGGCGTAGCATGACAAGCAGAAAAGTTCTTTTTGTGGACGATGATTCCAATTTGCTGGCGGCACTCAACCGGCGATTGCGCAAACAGCTTGACATGGAATTGGCGGTGGGTCCGGAACAGGGATTGGTGATTGTGGAGCAAGCGGGTCCCTTTGCGGTGGTGGTGGCGGACATGCAGATGCCGGGCATGAACGGGATAGAATTTTTGCAGCGAGTCAAAGAAATGTCGCCCGACACCGTGCGCATCATGCTCACCGGCAATGCCGA
>JAJRSQ010000375.1 GCA_024278725.1 Chloroflexota bacterium | reverse complement strand
GAATGATTTTATCGCCCCACACGGTGATTCCTTCCCCGAATAAATTGGGCGCGAGATTTTCCTGTTGCAGCACCGCGCCCGTTTCCGGCGCGACCTTTCGCAACGATGAACGGGCATACAGCCCCGTCCCCTCATAAAAAATACCATCTTCAAAAACCAACCCCTGTGTGAACGCGCGCCGGTCATGCGGCAGAACGGCTTTCACCCGATAGCCGTATCGCGTCGCGTCCTGCGCGGCGGCAGTCGGCACGGGCGATTGCGGGGCGGCGACGGGGGATGCCGGCGGCGTTGCGGTGACGGGAGGCGGCGACGCGAATCGCGTTCGCGCCAGCAGAAAGATGCCGGTCAGCACCACAATTGCACCGGCGATGAAAAACCGGCGCGAGCGGGAAGGTTGTTTTTTGGCGGGTCGGCGGCGTGCCATGGCGGAACTCCTTCAAAAATAACAGTCGGTGATGGGTGTCAATAAATGGTAACCGGTTACGGGTGATTGGGCAAATTGTGCGCATTCGCCATTCTCAACGCAGGGCGTCGACGATGGCGGCGGTGTCGAAACGGATATAATCAATGTACGTTTCCGCGCCGCTGCCCGGCTCGCCGAGGGTGCCGGTGTACAGCCGCACGATTTTGATGCCGGTATCCTGCGCGATTTGCTCGGCGACGGTGGGGTTGGCGGTTGTCCCGACGAAAATGGCTTTGACGCGGTATTGCTCGATGGTTTGTTGCAGCGCCGCCAATTCCTGCGCCGAAGGTTGGGCGGCAGTGCTGAAGCCGGGCACAACCGTGCCCACCTGCTTCAGACCGTATTGCCGGACATAATAGCCGAAGACCGCATGGTCGGTCACAAGGGTGCGGTTTTCAGGGGGGATGGTGTTGATTTGCGCCTGCACCCAGCCGTCCAATGCCTGCAAGCGGGCGATATACGCGGCGGCGTTGGTGCGAAAAGTGTCGGCGCGGGCGGGGGCGGCGGTTGACAGCGCCGCTTCGATATTTTTGGCAAAAATGATGCCATTCAGCGGCGAAGTCCACGTGTGCGGGTCAACGCCCCCTTCGCCCACGTCACTGTTCGGGTCGGCAGCCAGCGGGGTGATGCCGTCCGATACTTCCACGATGGTGGCATCTTCGACTGTGGCTAAAACGGTTTTCCCCAACCCTGCTTCCAGTTGAAAACCGTTCATGAGCACCACATCCGCGCCGGAGACGACGGTCATATCCTGCGGGGTAGGGGAATAGCTGTGCGGGTCGGCGCCGTTGGGGAGCAGCACGGTCAAGCTGATGGCATCGCCGCCGATGTTGCGCGCAATATCGCCGATGATGGCGGTGGTGGCGACAACGTTCAGTTGCCCGTTGGATGCGGGTGCGGTTTTGGCGCACGCGGTGAGGATGAGGGTCAACAGCGCGAAAATAATTATTTTTGAGCGGAACATGGTTTCCTCCACATGGTGGGAATCATAAAAAAGCAACTGATTGCAGTCGGACAATCAGTTGGGGATGGTTATCATTCAGGATAGCATGGTTGTCAAATTTCGGGGCGTGTTTTGGCTACTGCCCCGTGAAGGGCGTGGTTTTTGCGCCCACGGGGCAGGTGTTGCCGCCGGGACAGCATCGGCAGACGAAGCCGTCACATTCGACGGGCAGGGACGGTTGTTCGGTTTGGTTGGGGGAAAGACGTCCTTTGCGCACCAGAAAATTTATCATCCCCCGCAGGGCGCTTTCTTCCACCTGCATTTTTTTCGCCAGAGCCGGAATGCTGATGGCGTGGTCGGCGGCTTCAATTTCCGTCAGAATCTCCTGTAACATGTCAGAACCCCACTAATTTTCCAAGTTGGAAAACCACCAGCGCGACCAGCCACGCCAGCGATGTTTGCCCCACAATGCTGAACCACATCCATCGCGCGCCAAATTCATGCCGTTCCGCCGCCACGGTGGCGACACACGGGGTGTAGAGCAGTACGAAAATCATATACCCCAGCCCCGCCAATGCCGCATGCCCGCCGCTCGATGCGGTGAAACTGCGCCGAATCGCCTGCATCAGCGCGGAATCGGGGGCGGGGTCATCGTCGCCGAACAGGTTGATGCCCACGACCAGCGGGATGGCTTTGATGGTGTCGAGCGTGGCTTGCCCGAAAGAGGTGATGATTTCCAACACGTCGTCTCCCGGCGATGATGAGCCGGTGGTGGTGGCGGCGGTATCAACTGCATGCACCTGCGCCAATGTGCTGACCACCACTTCTTTGGCGACAAATCCGGTGACCAGTGCGCCGCTGCTTTCCCATGTCCCAAAGCCGAGCGGGGCGGTGGCGTGGGCAATCCAGCCGGAAACGGTGGCGAAAGCGCTGTCATTGACGCGGGTGTTGGCGAATGACCCCTCTCCCGTCGCCGGAATTGCCATCAGCAGCCAGACCAGCAGGCTGGTGGCTAGAATCAGGGTGGAGGCGTTTTTCAAAAACGCGACGGTGCGACTCCACACATAAATCCACACACTGCGCAAATTCGGGCGGCGATACGGGGGGAGTTCCATCACAAAAGAGACCGTTTCCTGCTGTTTGAACAGCGTCTTTTGCAGAATTATTCCCACACCGAGCGCGGCGACAATCCCCAGCAGGTATATCCCGAAGATGACCAGCCCGGCGCGGCGGGGAAAGAATATGGTGGCGAAAAGGATGTACACCGGCAGGCGCGCGCTGCAACTCATGAATGGAACCAGCAGCCCGGTCAGCAGACGGTCGCGCCGATTTTCCAGCGTGCGGGTGGCGTAGATGGCGGGCACGGTGCAACCGAAGCCGATGATCATGGGCACGAAACTTTTTCCGTGTAACCCGATGACGTGCATAAATCTGTCCATCACAAAGGCGGCGCGCGCCATATAGCCTGAATCTTCCAGTATTGCCAGCGCGAGATAGAGGGACATCAGCACCGGCACAAATGCCAGCACGCCACCCACCCCGGCGATGACGCCATCAATCAGCAGGCTTTCCGCCCACGTGCCCGTTAGGTTCAGGGTGGCGAGCAGCAGCAGGGTGAGACGGGTGAGGGGACCGCTGAGGGTGGCGCTCACCCAATCGAGCATCGGGGTTGCTACATCGGTGCTGATTTTGAACACCACCCACATGATGCCCAGAAAAATGGGCAATCCGAAAATCTGATGGGTGATAATGCGGTCAACCCGGTCGGAAAAGGGGATGTGCGGGGAGGCGGGGGCGGCGACGATATTGCGGGTGAGTTCGTTGACGAAGGTATACCGCGCATCTGCCAGCGTGACATCCACATCATTGGGCAATTGTTTCGCCAGCGTCGCCAATTCCGCATCCAGTGCACGCAGAATGTCCGCGCCGTGCGGGACTTGGGCGACCAGTTCCAAAATTTTGTCATCCCGCTCCAGCAGTTGAACGGCGAGCCAGCGCGGGTGATATGCGGTTGCCAGCGCGGGGTTGGCGGCGATGCGCGTCGAAAGGCGCGCCAGTGCCGCTTCGATGTGCGGGTCGTATTCAATCAGGGGTTTTTCGGGTGCGATGGTGGTCATATGCGGGTGCGTTCCTATGGGCGATGTCGGGCTGCCAGCGCCGCCAGCTCGGCTTTCAGCGCGTCCAACCCGTGATTTTCGCGGGCAATCATGGTGACCACCGGGATGCCTCCCAGCATCACCGACATTTTGGCGGTGTCGATGCGCAATCCCCGGCGGTGCGCCATATCCATCATATTCAATACCACAATGGTCGGCACGCCCGTTTCCAGAATTTGGGTGGTCAGGTACAAATTGCGTTCCAAATTGCCCGCGTCCACCACATTCACCACCGCGGCAAGCGGCTCATTCACGATGAAATCGCGGGCGATTTGTTCCTCCAGCGAAAAAGCCGACAGACTGTACGTTCCCGGCAGGTCAACCAGTTCGATGCGGTAGCCGTTATGTTCGAGTATCCCCGATTTTTTCTCGACGGTTTTGCCGTGCCAGTTCCCCACGTGCTGGCGTGAGCCGGTCAGCGCGTTGAAGACGGTGCTTTTCCCCGCATTGGGGTTTCCGGCTAAAGCGACAGTGATGTTGGGCATAGTGTCCTCTATGGTTGCACCATTATTTTGCTTGCCATGGAACGTCCGAGCGCCAAACGGGTGTCGCGCACCGCCACCAGCAGCGCTCCGCCCCGATTCTGCACAATTTCAATTTCGACACCGGGAACCAATCCCAACGCAGTCAGGCGATGACGTTCTTTCCGTTCCCCGATGATTTGGGTGAGCGTGACGGGGGTGTGCGCCGGAATATTCGTCAACGGCTGGACAACATCGGCTGAAAATAATGACGGTTTTTTGAAGAAATTGAATTTAAACATGGATAATGTCCTCGGCGGTGATGTGAATTTTTGCGGCAAGGGGAGCAGCCAGCGCCACTTGCCCGCCCTCGGTGGCGAGCAGGCGCGTGCCGTTTTCGGCGATTGCCAGCACGGTCACGCGGCTGCCGGCGGTGACATTCAGCGGCGTCAGCGCGTGGCGGTTCGGGTCTGTGGGGGCGATGATGCCACTGTCGCCCGTGTGCAGCGTCGTGAGGGGGACGGTGGCATCATCAGCGGAACGGTGGGGGTGTAAAAAATTTGCCAATCGCGCCGCCAAATCGGTGGATGTGATATGCTCGAAGCGGCACGCCAAATCTTCGGCGTCGGCGGTGGACATCCCCAGTTTTTCCACCAGAAAAACTTCCCACAATCGGCGGTGATGCAACACCCGCTGCGCCAAATCCGCGCCCCGCGCGGTGAGCGTCACCCCTTTGTACGGCTCGTAGGTGATTAATTCGCGTTGGGTGAGCTTGCGGCACATCTCGTTGGCAGACACCGGTGACACCGCCAACTCCTGCGCCAGCAACGGAATCGGCACGGGCGAGCGCACCTGTTGCAATTGCGCGATGCGCAACAGGTACATTTCTGTACTTTCGGTGATGATAGGGCTATCTAAAATTAGGTCTACCATAAAAATACCTACGAAAAAATAAGGCTACCCTTATCTTTGTTTGCGGAATAAACAATACCACATTTAATGAACGGCGTCCATGAAGAATGTCACAAAAATCACAGGTAGAATGTCACTTGTTTTTTTAACCGGGGTTAAAATTCGCGCCGGACAATCCGCCATCGGATTGACATCATTTGCGGAGTGGGTATCATATAAAAAACAATGATGCACAAAGGACTAAATTATGGGCTTTTTGAAGAAACTTTTTCGCACTTCCACTTCCAAACAAATTGTGATTGTGTCCGGTTTGCCCCGTTCCGGCACATCCATGATGATGAAAATGCTCGAAGCGGGCGGCATCCCCCCGCTGACCGACAAAATTCGCACCGCAGATGAGGATAATCCCAAAGGATATTATGAATTTGAGCGGGTGAAAAAACTCGACAAAGGAGACACTGCTTGGGTCGCCGATGCGCGGGGGAAATCGGTGAAGGTGATTTCCGCGCTGCTGAAATATCTCCCCGCCGATTATGAATACAAAGTGATTTTTATGCGCCGCCGCACCGAAGAAATTCTGGCATCGCAGAAACAGATGCTCATTCGCCGGGGAGAACCGACCGACCGCGTGAGCGATGAAGAGTTGGCGGAATATTTCGCCAAACATTTGAAGGCGGTGGAAATGTGGCTGCAAACCCAGCCGAATGTGGATGTGTTGTATATCAGTTACAATCGGGTGCTGGAAAACCCGCTCGAACCCGCGTTGGAGGTCAATCGTTTTTTGGGCAACCGGCTCGACTCGCAGGCGATGGCAGCCGTGGTTGACCCGAATCTCTACCGGCAAAAAAAATAGGGTGGTGGCTCAATCGTAAGTGATGGCAATAGTCATTGCGAGCCGAAGGCGAAGCAATCTCCATCAGTGGGGAGCGGAGATTGCTTCGGGCTACGCCCTCGCAATGACATATCACTTCCTTATGCGCCACTACCAAAAATAGGAGTATCCGCACGTACCTCATCATCACCGGCATTTACAACCTGTCCGCTTCATTCGATTCGCCGGTGGGGAATGGCGGCAGCGTGGTCGGGCAAATGGGGTTGGGCTGGCTGTCGCAAAACGTTTCCATCGGCAGTGGATATGTGGTCGGTGGGGCATTCACCCTGGTGGCGTTGCCCGTGCCGGGAATGTTGCGGCGTTTCAACGAACCGGCGGACGATTTGTCAGTGACGGTTGAAAGGGGAGCAAGCTGATTTGTCATTACTTGTCAATTACGCTATACTACCAAAAGTAAAGCGACTTTATAATCGAAAGGAGAAACATCAAATGGCAAACGTAAAAATCACCGCAACAGAAAACGGTCCGTATCTGATTGACGGCAGTGCGACTTTCACCGACGCGGAGGGAAACGAGCAGAAAACTTCCGGCTCGATGGTGGCGCTGTGCCGGTGCGGGTACTCCGGCAACAAACCTTTTTGCGACGGCTCGCACAAAAAAGAAGGTTTCACCGCCGCACCGATTGAACTCACCGTGGAATAGCCGCAACAAAACCCGAAACCTGAAACATAAAACCCGAAACGGCAAATTTGCCCATCGGGTTTTTATTTTACCCGAAAATCGCTATAATCGGCGGTATGAAACGAACCCGACTGCAACTCATCATTTTGGCGCTGTATATTTTACTGACGCTGCTGCTCACCTTCCCGTGGATGCTCCATTTCGGCGATGCCTTTCCCGGCACGGCAACGTGGGCATTCGATGAATCCACCTTCGTGTGGAACATCTGGCGTTTCAAGCACAACCTGCTCGATTTGCAGATGTCGCCCCTGTACACCACCGATATTTTCTTCCCGCCGGGGATTGATTTGGTGCTGTACACCTACAATTTCCAAAATGCGCTGCTGGGGCTGCCCCTGCTGCTGGGCTTGAATCTGACGCTGGCGAGCAATTTCACCATTTTGCTGGCGTATGTGCTCAGCGGGTACGGCACATATTTGCTGATTCGCTATCTGCTACCCCGCCGAGCGGGCAACACCCCGACCGGGCACGCTGCGGCATTCATCGGGGGGGCGGTGTATGCCTTTCTGGCGAGCCGCGCCATCTTCGCTGCGCTGGGACATTACGACATCGTTTCCACCGAGTTCATCCCCTTTTTCACCCTCTTTTTCATCAAAACCGTGCGCGAGCCGGGTTGGAAAAATCCGGTGCTGGCGGGAATTTTCGCCGCGCTCAGCCTGCTGGCGGAAATGATTTTCGGCGTGTTTCTGCTCTTTTTGGGGATTGTCATTCTGCTGTTTGAGTTTGGAAGGTTGCCGGCGGTCAGCCGTCAGCGGTCAGCGGGCAGCCGTCAGTGGGCAGCCGTTCTGCGGCTTGTTTTGCTCGCCGCAACTGCCGCCATCTTCTGGTCGCCGGTGATGCTGCCCATTCTGAAAGCCTTTCTCGCGGGCGGGTTCGACCTGACCGGCTGGGGCGAAAGCCTGAAACTCAGCGCGGATTTGGTCGGCTGGTTCACCCCGACCGCACTCCACCCGCTGTGGGGCAGCGATTGGGTGGCGCGGTTGCGGCAGGTGCAGGAAGGAACAGCGCCCTTCAGCGATGTGAACACCGTTTTCCTCGGTTTCGGGGTGCTGGCGCTGGCGGTCATCGGTGCGGTGAGCCACTGGCGGCGCGCGAAACTGTGGGTGACGGGTGCGGTGATGTTCGCCATTTTCACCCTCGGTCCCGTGCTGCAAATTCGCGGCAAATTTCTGTTCCCCTTTGACAACCTTTTCCGCGAACAGGGCATCGCGCAGGATGTGACCTTCCCGTTGCCCTTCGCCCTGCTCCACTGGTTGCCCATCATCCGCGCCAACCGCGTCCCCGCGCGTTTTTCGGTGGTGCTGGGCTTGAGCCTCGCCGTGCTGGTGGGGTTCGGAGCGTTCAAAATCTTGCAGATTTTCAATGCAAAATGCAAAATTCAAAATGCAAAATTGACCAATCGCCAATCACCAATCACCAATCACCAATCACCAATCATACTTTTCACGGCAACCGCCATCCTGCTGGCATTTGTTCTGTTCGACCAGATTTCCGTCCCCCTGCCGCTCACTTCGGCGAAAGTGCCGAGCGTGTACGCCCAAATCGGGGCGGAGGCAGGGGATTTTTCGCTGATGCAACTGCCGCTCGGCTGGCGAAACAGTTTCGGGGTGTATGGCGCAGAACGGACGCAAATTCAATATTACCAAACCGTCCACCAAAAACCGATGCTCGGCGGCAATATTTCCCGCGCGCCGGCATTCAAATTCGACTATTATCGCAATATCCCCCTCTTCCGGGCAATTGCGCAGACGGAACTCCCCACCGCCGACCCCGCCGTTGACCCCGACACGCTCGCCAAAGCCGCTCGGCAGGCGAGCGAATTGATGACGCTGTACAACGTGCGCTATCTGGTCATCCACGACCCGATTCCGGGGCGCAAGCCGTATGAAGATACATTCACGGCGACCCGCCAACTCGCTTTCGACCTCCTTCCGCTCGACCCCGACCCGACATTTGCGGGCGACGGTGTGGCGGCGTATCGGGTGAATCAATCGCCGATACCGAATCCCCTGCGGCTGGAATTTGGCGATTGGACGGGCGCGCCGTATCGCGGCGATGGCTGGGCGGGCGATGAGAATTTCGAGGGCGCGGGGGTCAATTGGGCAATTGCGCCGACCGCCGAGATTTTTGTGCCGTATCGCGGCACGGGTGACCGCACGCTGAAAATGCACCTCAAACCGTTCAACTATCCCGGCGCGCCGTCACAGGTGATGACCGTGCGGGTGAACGGACAACCGGCGGGTGAATTTCCCCTCTCCCCCGACTGGCAGGTTTTGGAGACGACTTTGCCCGCCGCACGTTTTTCGCCGGGGCTGAACCGTATCGAACTGGCATTTGCCCATACCGCCGTCCCGCGCGAGGTTTTGCCCGCGCAGACTGCCATCGGCACGACGGGAATTTCCGTGCCGCGCGATGTGGAAATCAACAGCAGCGCCGATTTTTCGTTTGTGACGGTGGGGTATGGGGATGACGCGGAAGATGCGTCGGCGCACCGGCGGGGCATCAACGTGACGGTGCTCAATCCGCAGACCGGCGCGATTGTGGCGAAAAAAGGGTTCGACACCGCGGCGAATCAATATGAAGATGCCGCCCTGCGCGATTTTCTGGCGAAAATCCCCGACGGGCAGATTGTGCTGGTCAGCAGCAAGGGTGCGGATGCGGGCGCGTTTCTGTCCGGCGGCTTCGAGATGCTCGGCGGTTCGGCGGGCGTGCCGGCGATGCCATACTCGCTCATCGGCGTGAAGGGCGCGGCGGTCGGCGCGGCGGCAGAAAGCCCCGACGGATATTTGCGGCTCGGGCGCAACCCGGATGACCGCTCGCTGGCGGTGGCGGTCGATTGGGTGGAAATTTCCCGGTGATGTGGAAATGGAACACAGATGACGCGGATAAAATCGATTTCCGCTGATTTTTAGGGCGCAAGGGCAACCTTTGTGGTTGCCCAAAAATGGACAGGGACGAGCCCTGCCCCTACTATCCGCGTTCTACCTTTTTCAACCTGCTGAATTTCCCATCCCCTAAAACTATGCTATACTGCTCTCTGTGACCTGCAATGGTCGCATTGAATATTAATCGAGTATCCAATGGTTGCCCGACAAATTCAGTCGGGCTTTTTGTTGCAACAGGATGACTTTTGTGTGTGGGACCGGAGTCGAACTGTTGATGGACAACAGGGCGTACACGGCGCGAGCGGTGTGCCATCTGGACGGCTCAACACACACAGGAGTATATTTTGACAAACGAATTTACCACATTGAACCTGCGCGCGCAGTTGGTGCAGGCTCTCTCCGAGTTGGAACACACCACCCCCACCCCCATTCAATCTGCAATCATCCCCACAATGATGACCGGACAAGACGTTATCGGACAGGCACAGACCGGCACCGGCAAAACGGCGGCGTTCACCCTGCCCATTTTGAACAACCTTGCGCCCGATTTGGGCTTTGTGCAAGCGTTGGTGCTTGCCCCCACCCGCGAACTGGCGATGCAAGTCGCCGGCGCGATTCACGATTACGGCAAACATATGGATGTCAGCGTCCTGCCGGTGTACGGCGGACAACCCTACAGTACTCAGATTCGACGGCTGAAACGGGGCGTGGACATTGTTGTCGGCACACCGGGACGACTGCTCGACCTGATTCGCAAACGCGCGCTCAACCTGAGCATGGTCTCGACGGTGGTACTGGATGAAGCCGACGAAATGTTGAGCATGGGCTTCGTCGAAGATATTGAAACCATTTTGAAAGAAACCCCCGCCGAGCGCCAAACTGCGCTTTTCTCCGCGACCATGCCCCCCGCCATTCGCAAACTGGCGAACACCTACCTCCGCGACCCGGAAGTGGTGACCATCGCCCGCAAGCAGATGACGGTGGATACCATCGAGCAACGCTATTGTTTGACCAACGCCGCCGACAAGCTGGCGGTGCTCACCCGTTTGCTGGAAGTGGAACCCGCGAGTCGCACGCTGATTTTCGCCCGCACGCGGCTCAGCACGGGCGAACTGGCGGACGCGCTGACCGCTCGCGGTGTGCCGGCAGAAGCTCTGAACGGCGATATGAGTCAGGATGCGCGAGTGCGCACGCTCAACCGTTTCCGGCAGGGGCGCGTCACCGTGCTGGTGGCGACGGATGTCGCCGCGCGCGGGCTGGACATTGACGATATTTCGCACGTGTTCAATTACGATTTGCCGGATGACCCCGAAGTGTTTGTGCATCGGGTGGGGCGAACGGGACGCGCCGGAAAAACGGGCATCGCCATTTCGCTGATAACCCCCAAAGAGCAATGGCGGTTGCGGCGAATTGAAAAATATACCAGACAAAAAATGTCGGCGATGGAAGTTCCCACGGAAGATGATATTTACGCCAAGCGGAAAGCCATACTGGTGGAAAAAGTGACCGTTTGGTTGAACCGCGAACGGTATCGCGCGGAAGCGGAAATTGTGGCGGAACTGGTGGAAGCGGGACACGACCCGCTGGCGGTTGCCGCTGCCGCGCTGAAACTGGCGCGCAAATCCGAAAAACAGCGCCCCATCGAGCCGGTGGGGGAAGTGCGATTTTCAAAACCATCGAAAGAGCGCACCTTCCGCGACCGTCGAAAGGGCGGGCAGGAAAAACGCAACTTCGGGCGGGCATCGCACGAGGAAGGTATGGTGCGCATTGCGCTCGGTACGGGTGAAATTCACGGAATCCGTATCAACCACATCGTGCGCTCACTGGCGAAATATGCCAACATCCCCGGTCACTCGCTCGGCAAAATTCGGGTGCAGAAACAGCGCACATTTGTGGATATCCCGGAACAATTTGTGGATAGAGTGCTCGCCAATCCGCAGGATTACCGTATCGGCAGCAAAACGGTTTCGGTGGAACGGGCATAACCGCCTAAAAGCTAATTCGGTGGATGCGGCTACGCTGCGGTTGCCGCATCCATCAGCCACTCATTGCCGTACGCTCGCATGCTTTCAATTAATGGCAACAGCGCCGCGCCCTTTTCTGTGAGCGTATATTCCACACGCGGCGGAATTTCGGCGAAAACGCGGCGAGTCATCACCCCGTTTTGTTCCAGCATGCGCAGGCGCGTCGAAAGGGTGCGCGGACTGATGCCCGTCACCGATTTTTGCAACTCTCCGAAACGCTTGCAGCCGTCCCCCAAATCTCGCAATATCAGCAACGTCCATTTGTCGCCAATTAATTTGGCGACTTTTTCTATTGGACAGGAATGGTTTTCATCAACCATCATAAACTCCTGCAACCATTATACCAGAGATGCCGCATTCAAAAAAGAAGATACAGAGGCAATCATCGCCATTGAAGGGCTTGTTGCGGGCGGCGACAGCCCTGCCCGCCGAAGTTACACCAGCCGTCCCCGCACGTCCACGGCGAAGCCCCCCGCCGAAAGCGCGTAAAACGGGTTGATTTCCACCTCGGCGATTTGGGGGAAATCCGCCGCGAGCCGCGAGAGCCGCACCAACGCATCCATCACCGCCGCGCGGTCGGCGGGGGGGATGTTTCGCCAGCCGTGCAGCCGCTTTCCGGCGATGGTTTCATCCAGCAGCCGTGCCGCCTGCGCGGGTGAAAGGGGCGCAATCGCCGTGGCGACATCGCGCACGAGTTCCACTTCCACCCCCCCCGTGCCCACCAGCGCCAGCGCGCCGAATTGCGGGTCGCGCCGCGCGCCGATGATGAGTTCCTGTCCCCCCGCCAGCATTTTTTGCACCAGCACGCCTTCTAATTTTGCCTTCGGATGTGCGGCATGAGCCGCGTCCATTATCCGCTTGAAGGCTCGCGCCACCGAATCACCATCAGATAAATTTAAAACTACCCCGCCCACGTCCGATTTGTGGGTGATGTCCGCCGAAACGAGTTTCAGCGCCACGGGATAGCCCATCGTTTCCGCCTGCTGAACTGCGTCGGCGGGGGTGGCGGCGAATGCCGAGGGGGGCAGGGGGATGCCATACGCGGACAGCGCGGCGGCGAAATCGCCCGCGTTGAGGGCGGTTTCTGCGGCTGTTTTGTCGATATTCTGCGGCGTGGCGGATGTTTCTTCTGCCGCTGAAAGCCACTGTTGGCGCTGCCACATCGCGGCGAGGGCAGAAGGGGCTTCTTCGGGAAAGGTGAAGTTGGGGATGCGGCGGCGGCTCAATATCGCGCGGGCTTCGTCGGCGGCGGCAGATGTTTCGCCCATAATGGCGGTGAGCACCGGCTTGCGATGCCGGGCGGCGATGTCGGCGACGGTGTCGGCGAGGCTGGTGGGCAAAAACCAGTCGTTGGGCGCCATGATGACCAGTACCGCGTCCACGGTGGGGTCGGCGAGCAATGCTTCCAGCGCGAGGGCATACGTGCCGACGCCCGGTCCCGCCAGAATATCGACCGGGTTGTGGACGCTGGCGGCGGGCGGCAGTTGGCTTTTCAGGGTGGATTGGGTTTCGGCGGTGAGGGGGGCGAGTGCCAGCCCGGCGGCTTCGATGGCGTCCACCGCCATGATGCCGGGACCGCCGGCGTGGGTCAGCACGGCGATGCGATTCCCTTTCGGCAGGGGCTGCCACGCCAGCGCGCGCGCCCGGTTGAACATTTCCTGCATCGAATCGGCGCGCAAAACGCCCGCGCGGGCGAAAGCGGCATCATATGCCTCGGTGCTACCCGCCAGCGAGCCGGTGTGCGATGCCACCGCCTGCGCGCCCCCTTTGCCCCGTCCCCCTTTGATGGCGATGATGGGTTTGCGGCGCGCCACCGCTTCGGCGGTGCGGATGAAGGCTTCGCCGTCGCTCACCCCTTCCATGTAAAGGGTGATGACGCGGGTGTTGGGGTCGTTGCCCAGGGCGGCGAGCGTCTCCGTTTCGGTCACGCCGACTTGATTGCCCAGACTGACGATGCGCGAAAAGCCGATGCCTTTCCCCTGCGCCCAATCAATCACCACGGCGCACATCGCGCCCGATTGGGAGACGAAACCGATGTCGCCCGGTTTGGGCATTCCGACCACAAAGGTGGTGTTCAACGGGGTATGGGTGTCAATACTGCCGATGCAGTTGGGACCCATCACCGTCACGCCGTATTTTTCGGCAACGGCGGCGAGTTCCGCTTCCAGCGCGACCCCCTTTTCGCCCGCTTCGCGGAAGCCGCCGCTGGGCACAATCACGTGTTGGATGCCGCGCTGACCGCACGCTGCCACGGCAGCGGGCACTTTCGGCGCGGCGACGATGATGATTGCCAAATCCACGGGGTCGGGCACGTCGGCGATGGCGGGGTAGCACCGCTTGCCCAGAATTTCGGTGGCGGCGGGGTGAACGGGGTAAATTTCGCCGGGGAAATGGTGCTCAATCAGATTGCGCACCACGCCGAAGCCCAGTTTGTGGCTTTCGCGCGAAGCGCCGATGACGGCAACGCCTTTCGGGGAAAAGAAGGGAGTCAACATTGAATTCTCCTGCGGTTGTGTTTGGTTTCCGGTTTCCGGTTTTCAGTGGTTGGTTTTCAGTTTTCAGTAGTTGGTTTTGGAACACGGACAACCGAAAACTGACCACTGACCACTGACCACTGATGACCAATCCCATTGTAATGGCAGAGACGCAATCTACAAAAATGGGGATTGTATTTTGACAATGGTAAAGCAACTCATATAATTAAGCCCACTTAACTATTCAGGGGGCTTAACTATGACCGATAAAACACTCACGGTGGTGTTACAGGAATGGGCGAAGGTGTTCATGCGCCGCTCTATGCGGGAATTCAAACGGACGATGGATGAGTCGGGATTGTCGCTCACCCAGATTACCACGCTGATGCGTCTGCACCACGGCGGCACGTGCCGGTTATCCACCCTCAGCGACCATCTGGGCGTCAGCCGCGCCGCCACCAGCCAGATGACCGACCGGCTGGTGAATATGGGTTTGCTGGAACGCACCGAAAATCCCACCGACCGCCGCGCCAAACAGCTCACCCTCACCCCGAAGGGCGAAACGGTCATCCGGCGCAGTATCGACGCCCGCCGCAAATGGATGGAAGACCTGACCCGCATGCTGGATGACGAACAGAAAGCCGTCATCATCGCCGCGCTGAAAACCCTCACCGAAGCGGCGGAAAAATTGGAAGAAAAAGAATCGCGGTAATTGGTTCATTGAATTTTTGCGGCATTGCCCCGAAATGAATTTCAGGGCAATAACTTTTTGAATAGACACGAATCCCAACTTTACTTTCGGAGGTACTTTTGAAACGAAAAAAAATCTCTCCCCGGCAACGCGCCGCACAACGCAACGCGATGCGCCGCGCCCTGAAATATCTGTCCCGCTATCGGGTTGAGGCATTGCTCCCCTATATCTTTCTGCTGATAGCGACGCTGGCGCAATTGGCGGTTCCCCGCATGGTCAGCAACATGATTGACGCCATCACCGGCGGGGTGGTGGCGAATCTGATGCTGGAGCAGTTGCCGAAAATGCCCGCCGCCATCAGCAAGATGGTGTTGCCGAAGTTGCTGGAATTTCAGCAACTCCCCGCCGATTGGTCGGTGGATCAACTGATGGTGCATTTCACCCAAACCCAAGCCGACGCCCCTTCGCTGCTGTGGAAATCCGTCACCGCGATTGTCATTTTCGCCGTGTTGCGCGGTGTCTTCGCCTTTTTGCAGGCATTTTGGGCGGAAAAAAATTCCCAGCACGTGGCGTATGATTTGCGCAACGACCTCTACGCTAAAATTCAGCGCCTTTCATTCTCATATCACGACAAAACCCAAACCGGGCAACTGATGATTCGCGCCACCGATGACGTGGAAAAAGTCCGCCTGTTCATCGGGCAGGGATTGCTGCAACTGGTCGGCGCGATTATTCTGCTGTCGGGCACGCTCATCATCCTGTTCACCACCAATGCCCAATTGGCGCTCTACACCCTGTGGATTTTACCCGTGGCGCTGGTGCTGTTCATGTTTTTCGGCATCGTCAGTCAGCCGTTGTTCACCAAAGTTCAGCAAAAATTGTCGGCGCTGAATACCATTTTGCAGGAAAATCTGGCGGGCATCAAAGTCATCAAATCCTTCGCCCGCGAGAAAAACGAGCAAGCCAAATTCAACCGCGCCGCCGATGAGTTGATGAACCGGCAACTGGTCATCGCCCGGTTGTTCACCTTTTTGTTTCCGGTAGTTTTTCTGATTGCCAACTTGGGGCAGGCAACGACCCTCTATTTTGGCGGCAGACAAATCATCGGCGGAACATTGACGCTGGGACAATGGCAGGAATTCAGCCTGTATCTGATTTACATCTTCCTGCCGATTGCACAATTCGGTATGATCATCACCCAGTTTGGGCAGGCGGCGGCATCCGCCACCCGGATTTTTGAAATTCTGGACGCGAAAAATGACGTCACCGACAAACCCGATGCGGTCACGCTGCCCCCCATTTCGGGGAAAGTGGTCTTTGAAAATGTGTCCTTCCGCTATTTTGAAAGCGGCGACCCCGTGTTGCAGGATGTTTCGTTTGAGACCAACCCCGGCGAAACAGTGGCGCTGCTCGGCGCGACCGGCTCCGGCAAAACGACCATCATCAACCTGATTCCCCGCTTTTACGACCCGACCGGCGGGCGCATCACCATTGACGGCTACGACCTGCGCGATGTCACCCTCGATTCGCTGCGGGCGCAAATTGGGGTGGTGTTGCAGGAAACAACGCTGTTCCGGGGCACAATCCGCGAAAATATCGCCTTTGGCAAACCGGACGCCACGCCGGAAGATGTGATTGCCGCCGCCAAAGCCGCCGCCGCGCACGAGTTCATCGAATCCTTCCCCGATGGATACGACACGCCCGTGGGCGAACGGGGCGCGACGCTCAGCGGCGGGCAGAAACAGCGCATCGCCATTGCGCGGGCGCTGCTGCTCAACCCGAATGTCCTCATTTTGGATGAAGCCACCTCCAGCGTTGATTTGACGACGGAGGCGCAGATAAAAGCCGCGCTGGACAAATTGATGGAAGGGCGCACCAGTTTTGTGATTGCCCAACGCATCAGCACGGTGATGAACGCCGACCAGATTCTGGTGCTGGACAAGGGTCGGATTGTGGCGCACGGGACGCACGCCGAATTGATGGCGCACAGCTCCATCTATGCCGAAATTTATCATTCGCAATTGGTTGAAGATACGCCCGCACCGGCTTCGGTGACGGCAAACTGAGAGGATAGATATGTTTGGAAATCAACATATGCGCCGAATTATGGACCGCGACATCACCAAGCCCAAACGGGTGGGTGAAACGCTGGCACGCTTCGGCGAGTATTTTAAGCCGTATTGGTACATTTTCATTTTAGTGGGCGTGATGGTGGTCATCTCCACTTGGGCGCAAGTGACCAGCCCGGAACTCACCGGACAATTGGTGGACTGTTATCTCGCCCCCACCGCGTCGGATGCGTTTGGCGGCGGATTTGCCGCTTCGCTGCCGGGGCTGGGCACATCGGAACGGAATTGCTGGCTCACCGGCGAACCGGCGGGACTCACCCAGACGGTCATTCAATCGTTGTTCAACCTCGGCGGTTTTTCCACCCCTGCCGGCGCGCTCTCCGACGCCGACCGCCTGGCGGGCGTGGGGCGGCTCGTGCTGATTTTGGTCGGGCTGTATGTGAGCAGTTCGTTATTCACCGGCGGCACGTTTTTCGCCATGACATGGGCGGGACAGCACGTGCTGCGCAACATGCGGGTGGATATTTTCAAACATCTGCACCGGTTGCATCTGGGATATTACACGGAAAATGAAGCGGGCGATTTGATGAGCCGCATCACCAACGACACCACCACCATTCAGCAGGTGTTGAATTTCGCGCTGGTGAATGTTGCCAGTGGCGCGCTGTTGCTGCTGTGGATTGCGTACAATATGCTGGTCAAAAGTATTCCCTTCGCCCTGTTGAGCATGGCAGTTGTGCCCTTAATGGTGCTGGCGACGGTGTGGTTTTCCAATCAGGCGCGCAAAGCGTTCCGCCGCACCCGCACCGAAATCGGCAACGTGAATGCCGAATTGCAGGAAAGTTTTTCCTCCGTGCGGGAAGTGCAGGCGTTCAACCGCGCCGACCAGAACATCGAGCATTTCAAAGAAATCAATGCCGCCAACCGTGATGCCAACGTGCGCGCAGTGGCGTTCACCAGCGCGCTGGCGCCAACGTTGCAGGCGTTGGGCTATGTTGCGTTGGGCATCGTCACCATTGTGGGCGGATTGGCGCTGCTCGGCGACGGGACACTCTTCGGGACGGTGGTGTCGCTGGGGGTGGTGGTCACCTTTTTGGGATATGTGCAGCGTTTCAATCAGCCCATCCAGCAGATTTCCGTGCTGTGGACGAACATTCAGGGCGCGATTGCGGGCGGCGAGCGAATTTTCGGCTTGCTGGATGAACCCCCGGCAATTGTGGACGCGCCGGATGCGATTGAACTGCCCACCATTGAAGGGCGGGTGGAATTTGAAGAGGTCACGGCGGCATACGTGGCGAATCAAGCTGTGCTGAAAGGCATCTCATTCACCGCCGAGCCGGGGCAGACCATCGCCATTGTGGGACCCACCGGCGCGGGGAAAACAACCATCATCAACCTGCTGCCCCGTTTTTATGAGGTGACCGGCGGCAGGGTGAAAATTGACGGGCACGACGTGCGGCAGGTTGCGGTGGAATCGCTGCGGCGGCAGATTGGCATTGTGTTGCAGGATACGTTTTTGTTCAGCACCTCGGTGCTGGAGAATATCCGTTTCGGCAGACCGGACGCCACCGATGCCGAGGTGATAGCGGCGGCGAAGCTCGCCCACGCCGATACGTTCATCGAGCGGTTGCCCGAAAAATACAACACCGTGCTCGGCGAGCGGGGGAGCGGGCTGTCGCAGGGGCAGCGGCAACTGTTGTCCATCGCCCGCGCCGCGCTGGCGAACCCGCGCATCCTCATTTTGGATGAAGCGACCTCAAGTGTGGACACTCGCACGGAACAGCTCATTCAGCAGGCGTTGGACAAATTGCTGGCGGGGCGCACCTCATTTGTGATTGCCCACCGGCTGAGCACCATTCGCAATGCCGACCAAGTGCTGGTGCTGGATGGCGGCGAAATTGTGGAGCGCGGCACACACACCGAACTTCTGGCGCGGAAAGGGTTTTATTACAATTTATATATGAGCCAAT
>JAJRSQ010000374.1 GCA_024278725.1 Chloroflexota bacterium | reverse complement strand
TTACACCGTTTCTTTTTCTGCGATGGTTTTCTGCGCCAGGGTGATGAATTCATCCACCGCTATTGCGCCGAGGTCATCTCCGTTGCGCAGGCGAACCGCCACGGCGTTGGCTTCCATCTCTTTGTCGCCGATGATGAGCATGTACGGCACTTTTTTCTTTTGCGCTTTGCGAATTTTGTTGCCCATCCGCTCGCTGCTATCGTCAATTTCCACCCGTATGCCGGCGGTTTTCAATTTAGCGGCGACGTCGGCGGCGTAATCGTTGTGCCGGTCGGTGATGGGGATGAGTTTCGCCTGCACCGGCGCGAGCCACACCGGGAACGCGCCCGCGAAATGCTCAATCAGCACGCCGAAGAATCGTTCCATGCTGCCCAGCAATGCCCGGTGAATCATATACGGGCGATGTTCTTTCCCGTCCGCGCCGATATACGTCATATTGAACCGTTCCGGCAGGTTGAAATCAAACTGGATGGTGCTGAGCTGCCATTCGCGCCCGATGGCGTCGCTGATTTTGAGGTCGATTTTGGGACCGTAAAATGCGCCGCCGCCCTCATCTATATCATACGGAATTTCCGCCCGTTTCAGCGCCGCTTCCAGCGCGGCTTCTGCAGCACGCCATTGCTTGGCTTCCCCCACCGATTTTTCCGGCGGTTGGGTGCTGAGATAGGCGTGGAAATCTTTAAATCCGAAACTGCGCAAAATGTGCAGCGAGAAATTCAGCACGAAATCAATTTCATCGGGCATTTGGTCTTCCCGGCAGAAATGATGGGCGTCGTCTTGCGTGAAGCCGCGCACCCGAAGCAATCCGTGCAGGGTTCCGCTGCGCTCGTAGCGGTACACCGTTCCCCATTCGGCGAAGCGCAACGGGAAATCGCGGTAGCTGTGCAGGTTATTTTTGTACATCAGAATGTGGAACGGGCAGTTCATCGGCTTGAGGTAATATTCCTGCCCGTCAATATCAATGGGAGAATACATGCCGTCTTTGTAAAAAGCCAGATGCCCGCTCGTTTCCCACAGCGTGCTTTTGCCGATGTGGGGGGAATACACCATATCGTACCCGTGTTTCAGGTGTTCCTGCTTGCAGAAATCTTCCGCCAGATGCCGCAGCAGCCCGCCGTTGGGCAGCCACAGAATCAGCCCACCGCCCAATTCATCGGCATTGGTGGCGAAGATTTCCAGCTCTTTCCCCAACTTGCGATGGTCGCGCTTTTTGGCTTCTTCCAGCCGGTGCAGATATTCCTTCAGCTCGGCGGGCGTTTCCCATGCCGTGCCGTAAATGCGCTGCAACTGCTGGCGATGCTCGTCGCCGCGCCAGTATGCCCCGGCGATGCTGAGCAACCGGAAGGCTTTGGGATTGATTTTCCCCAAATCTTTCACGTGCGGACCTCGACACAAATCCACAAAAGAATCATGCCGGTAAGTGCTGATGACGGGACGTTCATCGGCGGGGAGGGGTTCGCCGTTTTCATCCACGCCGCCCGCTTCCAACCCTTCAATGAGTTCAATTTTATAGGGTTGGTCGGCGAAAAGTTCTTTCGCTTCTGCCGCGCTGAGTTCCTGCCGCTCAAAGCCGTATCGCTTTTTCACAATATTCCGCATCCGTTTTTCGATGGCTTTCAGGTCTTCCGGTGTGAGCGCGCGCGGCAAATCGAAATCGTAATAAAAACCGTCTTCAATGGGGGGACCAATGGCAATCTTCCCCGTGGGGAACATCTCCAGCACGGCTTGCGCCATCACATGCGCCAGCGAATGGCGAATTTTGTACAGGGGTGAATTTTCATAATCTTGTTGTTTGCTCATAAATATCTCCTTCAAATAGCGTTTTTTGGTGATATGCGGGCGTGTGAAAAACAAAAACCCCTCATCCGCAGGGACGAGGGGTAATCCACGTGGTTCCACCCAATTTCAGCCGGGGATACCGGCTCTCCGGTGGCGGGTAACGGCGCAACCCGAAACGCCATACTGCGCGCAAGCGGTTCAGGCGTTCACTCCCGGAGGGTGCAGTTCGCGGTGCTGTCAGGCGGCTTACAGCCAACGACCGCCATTCTCTGCGGCAGGTTGCCGCAAAATGCGTGTTCCGGTCAACGATTTGTGATAAACAGTATACCCCGCTCCGAGCGCGGTGTCAACCGTTTTTTGTGTGGGCGATACAAGACTCGAACTTGTGACCTCCTCGGTGTAAGCGAGGCGCTCTAACCAACTGAGCTAATCGCCCGAAAGCGCAAAGATTATACTCAAGGTGACGGCAATTGACAAATCAAATTCCGCCGGCAACGCCGAGGCTACAGATAACCGTGCTTTTTCAGGTAGGTTTCCACCGCGGCGATGTTCCTTTCCGGCACGAGGGCGGCGGTGGGTCCGAGCGGCGGTCCCAGCAGGGGCGCAATTTCGGGGTGCTGGAGAATTTCTTTCAACGTGTCTGCGTCGTTCACCCGCAGTACGGTCAGCCGTTCCAGCTTCACCGCGCCGGTGCGCCTGTCCCAGCGATGCAGGGCGTCAACCAGTTGGAGCGGCGTTTGCGCGTTGGTGGCGCGATTCAGAAACCCCAAAATCTGCTCCAGCGAAATGCTCTGTTCCAGCGCTTTGGCGTAACCGGCGCGGGAAAATTGATACACCACGCCATCATCCCGCCGTTTCACCCATTCGGCGATGCGGGCGAGCTGGAAACGCCGAAAGAGGCTGATTTTCGGCGTGACCCGCACCGTGAAATCATCGGGGTTGATGCGCAACCGCCCCTGCGGCGCGAGCGCGACGGACGACGATTTCCCGCCGCGCCGGAAAAATGCATCCCCTGCCGGGGTCAATTGAAAGACCGTCGGGGGAGCGGCGGCGGACACACCCCCCAGCGACACAATCCCCAGCGCATATAGCGTGCCGGTTATCATATGGCGGATGAATTGCCCTTCCACTGCGTCCCAGTGCTCAAACCCCATCAACGGCTGATTGTCATCGTTGTGGATGTACCATGTTTCGTAATTGCCGTCGGGGCGCTGAAAATCGGGTTCGATGGTCTTTATGGCGCGGATGAATCCGTCGATGGTCACCCATTCGCCGCGCGGGATGCCCGAAAGGTGATGCAAAACCTTCGAGCGCCCCAGCATGGGGCTGTTTTCCCAGCCGGTGGGCTGCGGATGCAGTCCGGGGGTGTGCCACAAATCGTTCCATGTGGGGTCGGCGCGCCACGTTTTTTGTAGCGCCGCCAACTGCGCATCGGGGGCGGATTGCAGCCATTGGCGCACCGTTTCCGCGTGGAGCTTCAATCGCCCGCCCTGTTTTCTCAAAAAATTCATGCGCCGCGCCAGATGCAGAATGAAATCGAAATAGTGTTGCGCCGCCGTCGGGTCATCATCCCCATTTAAATGGCTGAAAGTGTGCCGGATGGCGCGAATGTGCTCGGCGGGGAGTTTGTCTTGCGGCGACAAGCGCACAAAATGGGTTTGCAGATAGACCAGCAGACAAAAGAGGTCTTCTCCGGCGGGGGCATCCGGGGCGATGGTGTGGGTGGGGATGGTGGCGATTTCCCATTGCACGGTGGGTTTTTGGGGCGGGGAATCGATGGGCAGGGCAGGTTTGACATCGGCGGGGATGAAAATCACTTCCTCCGGACCGTGGGTGGTGTGGTGAAAATCTTTGAAGATGAAACCGCGATACCACAGGCTTTCGGCGGGGTTGACCGGCGATTCCCACGGTTTTTCCCGTTGCAGCCGGTTGGGTCCCATTTTGCGAATCGCGCCGAAATCCCGCGCGAATTTTCGCGCCTCGATGGCGCCGCCCGCCGCCACCAGCGCTTGCAGCGCTTCCGTTTCCGCCGCCGATAAATCTTGCACGGCAATTTCCATGTGCGCCGGGGAGAGGAGCGCGTCTGCCAGCGCGGCGCGAGCCTCGCGGGTTTCCGCCTGCGGGAGCGGCACGCCCCGTTTGGCGGCGATGCTCTGCATTTCCACCAGTTTGTAATTGGCAAGGGCTTCCACTAATGTTTTCACAGGTATATTATACCGCCATTGCTCAAAATGGTTAATTCTTCGCGCTTGTAGATTCCCGCATCACTGGCTATAATTATCAGTGCCCGTTGCACAACGATGCAGGCGCGGCAAATTGAAAACGAGAGGCGAATACGATGTACGACGACCAAAATAGTCAGCCCCCACGCATGTGGGCGAATTTGAAGCGTGAAATGCAGAAAAATTGGCAGCTCTGGTGGCGATTGTTCACCCATCCGCGGGTATCAATTTTGGCAAAAGCGATGCCCGTGCTGGCACTTTTATACTGGCTCAACCCGCTCGATTTTCCGACTGCGCCCCTTTTGGGCATGACCCCCATTGATGACGCGGCGGCTGTTTTGCTTGGATTGAAACTTTTTGTAGAATTATCCCCGCAAGATGTGGTTGCGGCGATACGGCATGAGCTTGAATACGGTACACCTTCAGACGACGAAGTGATTGATGCATCGTACCGGGTGCTGGACGACGAGTAACCGCAAATTCCCGCGAAAGGTTCACAACAACAATGCTTGACCCTCAACACATGACGTTACAGGATGCGGCAAACACGCTCGAAGTGTCGCCGACAGTGTTGCGCCGCTGGTTGGATGCGTTTGGCGAGTTTCTCTCGGTGGCGGATGGCGACCCGGATGAAGACCCGGCGCTCTCCGAGGCGGATGTTTCGCTGCTGGCGGACATCAAAACCGCGCTGGACGATGGTCGCTCGTTTGAGCAGGTGCGGCACACGCTGCGCCAGCGGGCGACGGAAGACGATGCCGCGCCACAGGTGATTTCATCGGCGGGGGAAGAGACCGCCATCGCCCCCATCAGTTATTTTGCCGATATTATCGACGAACTCCACAAAGGGCAACTGAGCGTCCTCAACAGCCAAGCCGCCAACCGCGAATTGATGGGCGTTCTGATTCAGGACAACTTTAATTTGAAAGAGGAAAATCAGCGTTTGCGCGAGCGGATGCTGGATGTGGAACGACGGTTGAGCCAAATTCAGCGGGACGAAATTTCCCGGCGCGAATCTTTGCGGCAGGAAATTGAGCTGAAATTGAGTGAAATTCGGATGCAGGTGATGCGCAATCCGGTGACGGTACTTCAGGAGCGCACCGGCTGTTTGGGCAGTTTGTTCGGCGGGCAAAGCGAAGTGAAGACCGTCAATCTCGGCGGGGAAACTTCTGCCGCGCCGCCGCCTCGCCCACCCCGTCCACCGGGTCCCCCGGAATAAAAAAGACCGCCGGACATCGGCGGTTCTTTTATGTGCGGATGAATTTATCGCAGGGCGTTCAGGGCATCAATGATGGTTTGGGCGTATGCGCCGAACTGCCATTCCCCCAAAACCGCATTGGTTTGCAGTTGGTTGATGTTCGACGGATTCATTTGGGCGATGGCGCGGAGTGTATCATTCGATAAAATCACGTCCGGTTCCACCCCCAGTTCCGCGGCGAGCGAATTGCGCCAGCTTCGCAGATATTCGTAGCGATGCAGCACGGCGGGACTCATCCCGTTGCCGCCATTGCGCCGGCGGGGGTGGGCATCCGGGTGCGATTGGTGAAGTTGCGCCAGCAAATCGTGCCCGTACTGCTTCAGCAGGCGATGATAAACGCCCTTCGTTTTTTTGAGCGCGGAGAGTGTGCGGGGCATCGTCTGCACCAAATGGATCATCGCCGCGTCCGACATCACTTTGAAGGGGGGCATATCAAACTTACGGGCATACTCATCCCGGAAGATATAGATGGATTGCAGAACCGCTTTTTGATGGTCGGACAGGGAATGCACGCCTTTGACGCGCCAGAAATCGGCGGGGGAAAAAGTTTTCACCGCGGGCGTAATGCGGGTGAGCCGCCGGAACGCGGCACGCGCTTCCGCCACGCGCTTCTGCGCGGCGAGCGCATCTAACTGAATGGTGCGCAATTTGTGCAGATAATGGGTGTCCATATAAGCGTATTTTAACGCTTGCGCGGGGAGCGGGCGTCTGCCCCAATTGTACTGTTGAAATTTCTTATTAAGTTTGACACCCAAACGGGTTTCGAGCAAACTACCCAAACCAACTTTCTCCCAGCCGAGAATTTTCGCGCTCAGCATGGTGTCGAAAAGGTTGGCGAAAGAAAAACCGTAATCGCGTTTCAGACTCAGAATATCGTATTCTGCGGCGTGAAAGATTTTTTCGATGGTCTCTGACGCGAAAATAGCCCCCAGCGGGGAAATATCAACCCGCAACGGGTCAACAATGAAATCGGTGTTAGGTGTGGAGATTTGCACCAAACAAACTTTTTCAAAAAAACGATACAAACTGTCGCTTTCAGTATCAACCGCAATGACGGGATGACGGCGCAACTGCGCGATGGTATTTTCAAGTGATTGCGGTGTTGAAACCAGAACGTACGATGCCAAAATGTCAAAAAGCTCCCGGAATACATTTGCCGCGCATCAAAAACAAACGCAAGCGGCTCAATCATAGCAGATTTTAGGAGATTGCCAAATATAATGACCGGACGAAACTCATTTTTAGCCGACCCAACTCAAAACCGACCCTCTCCCCGTTTGCGTTGGGATTCCCGGTATGCTGCGTGTGGCGACCATGCCCTGCCCCCGGAACCCCGTCAATTTCTGGTGGACTGGCTGCCCCGCCTGCCGTCATCCGGGTTGGCGTTGGATATTGCGGCGGGTGCGGGGCGGCACAGTCTGGCGCTGGCTCGGCATGGGTTGGCGGTACATGCGGTGGATATTTCATTCAACGGCTTGAGCGTGCTCGCCTCCCGCACCCCGAAAGATGCCGGCATCACCCCAATCGTGTTGGATTTGGAGCGGGGTTGGCTGCCGAAAGCGAAATATGACGTGATAGTGAACTTCCTTTTTTTGGAACGGGCGATTTTCCCGATGATATTGCGCCGTCTGCGCCCCGACGGCTGGCTGGTGATGGAAACATTCACCGTGGAGCAGTTGACCTTGCCCCACAAAGCTCATCTGCGCCGCCATTTTCTGCTGGAAAAACAGGAACTCTTCCAAACCTTTGCCGGTCTGGAAATGGTATTTTATGAAGAAGGATTATTCAACGGCAACTACACCGCGCGGATGGTCGCGCGCAAAAAATAAGCCCATGCGCGCGCATGGGCTTATTCGGAGAGGCGGTTATTCCGCCGGAGGGACATCCGCCGGGGTGTCATCCGTTGTCGGCGGCGTCTCTTCCGTCGGGGCGGATGCCGGTTCTGCGGTCGCTTCCCGCGCCTCCAACCGGCTGATGAGCGATTGCAAGCCGTCGTCAAGCGTTTTCAGCACATCCAGCAAAAACGGTTTTGAGTCGCTGACCACTTTTGTGCCGAAGTCTTTCACGTCATCGGTGGCTCTGCGCACTTCCGATTTCAACTCTTCGCTGGTGAGATTCTGGCGGGCTTCATCAACCACCTGCCCGACCTGCTCCGCCATGCTTTGCAAGCCCTCTTTCAAATCCGATACCTGCTTTTGGGTGGATTGATTGCTCCACGCCGATTTTACCGCGTCGGCAATACTTTCTCCCAGACGCTGAAAATCCTGCGCGACGGCATCCCATTGACTTTGGGTTGTCGATTGTCCGGAGGTGCCGGTATTTTCTTCATGCGGCACTTCCGTTGATTCCGGTTCTGTATGAAATTGGGTTTCATTTGGCTCGTTCACAGTTGCCTCCAGAGCAAATTACACGTTACGTTTTTAGGCTCAATTGGATCTATGGGGATTTGCAAAATGTCATTGTGAGGCGCGTTTTTTGCGCCGAAGCAATCTCCGCTGACGTTCATAGAGATTGCACCCTTCGGGTATTTTCAACTTCGCTTCGCTCGCAATGACAAACCCCCTGAATTCCTAAAGACC
>JAJRSQ010000373.1 GCA_024278725.1 Chloroflexota bacterium | reverse complement strand
GCGCAGGTGATGGCGATGGCGCTGCAAACGATGCCCGCCGCTCGTCGCCCGGCGGTGATTTTCGCGGGCAACAAACAATTGCGGGCGCAAATGGCGAGCATCTTCGGCAAAATCACCGACTTTAAATCGGTGGACAATGTGCTGCCCGCGCCGGGTGTGGATATGCCGGACGGCGTGCGCGCCGAGCTGGAGATTCTGCATCAACAAAAAAAACACGCCGGTCTGCCAGGGGGCGAAACCCTGACCCGATGGTCGAACACGCCTGTGCTTCCCACCGCCACCTCTTTTGCCCATACCGTGCATTTTCTGGGACAAACCTACCGGATTAATGTGCTGGGCGTGCAAATCGGCAGCCATGCCCTCACCCTTGCCGCCGTGATTGACGGTACGCCGCGCACCTTCATCGTCCCGAATGCAGGAATCGCTGGCGAGCGCACATCGGCGCAGATGGCGGCGCTCGCCACGGATGCGGCGCGCTGGCTCCCCTTTGAAATGCCGCCCGAACAATTGCGCACTGTGATGCACAATCGTGCCATTTACCCGCACACCATTCCCACCACAACCGAAGAGACGATGATTGAAGCCGCCACATTGCGCGCCTGCCTGCAACATTCGCGCGCGCAGATGATGCCGGACGGGGAAACCGCGCTGCCCGTGGATGTGATTGTCGCGGCGGGGCAGTCGCTGACGGGGATGTCGGATAAAAAACTGTTGGCATTGACCTTGTTGGACGGATTGCAGCCCGCCGGAATTTTCACCATCGCGCTGGAAAAACATCATCTGTTGGGGATGCTGGGCGCAATCGCCGCTGTTGACCCGCGGGTGGCGACCGACGTGGCGGCATTCGACGCGCTGGAAAAACTGGCGACCGTCATCGTTCCCACCGGCGCGGGATATCCGGGCGATGTTGCGCTCAAACTCACGTTTGTTCCGGCGGCGGGGGAACCGGCGCGCACCGAAACCATCCGTTTCGGCGAATTGTGCCATCTGCCCGACACCGCCGGAAAACAATTGGAATTGACGCTGCAACCGGGGCGACGGTTCAGCCTGTCCGCCGATGGCGCATCGCCCGGCAAACGGTTGACCGTGGCGGTGGACGGCGGCGCGCTGGGAATAATCATTGATGCGCGCGGGCGACCGCCGGAACCGGCGCAGAAAGATGCCGCTCGCATCGCGCAACTGCGGCAATGGCTGTCGGCAGTGGGCGTCGATTTTGAAACGGAGGCTCAGACAAATGAGACTGCCAACCCGGCGGATTGAACGAAACACCACCCTCACCGTGCGGCGTTGTCTGCCCATTCCCGGCGAAATTTTCGTGCGGGCGGGGCAGGCGGTTGTCCCTTCGGACATTGTGGCGCGGGCAGCGCTGCCGAGCCACTACACCGTGGTGAATATCGCGCGGGCGTTGCGGCAATCTCACCCCGACATGGCGCAGGTGATGCAGTTGCGGGTGGGCATGGACGTTTCGACGGGGGATGTGCTGGCAAAAGCGCAGGGGCGATTTCCGGTGGGCAGACGGGTGTGTAAATCGCCGGTGGATGGCGTCATCGCGGCAATTGTCGGTTACCGGGTGCTGATTGAAACGGAGGCGCGTTGGGCGGAACTCGCGGCGCTGGTGCATGGTACGGTGGAAACGGTTCAGCACACGTTGGGGGTGACCCTTTCCACCACCGGCGATGCCATTGACGGCGCGTGCGGGCAGGGAGAAGATGCCTTTGGCGAATTGATGGTCATCCCGGACGCGGCTCAGTTGGGGGGAAATGCCGCCGATATTCAAGGGAAAATTGTGGTGATGCGCGATGCCCTCACCCCGAAAATTATTCGCGATGCCGAAACTGCGGGGGTGCGGGGTATCATCACCGGCAGTTTTGACCTTGCCGTGCCGGACATGTCGCCGGAACCTGCGCTCGCGCTGGTTGCCACAGAGGGTATCGGCACGGCAAAAATGGCGGAACCATTTTTCGACATGCTGGCAGCTGATGCCGGCAACGATGTCGCGCTGGAAGTGTCGGGCGGGCGGGGCAGACCGCGCATCGTCATTTCCGGCAAAGAATCGGCGGTATTGCCCCGGCAATTCACCACCGGCACACTGGGACAGCTTTCGGCGCACGCGCGGGTTCGAGTGCCGCAAAATCCGCATTTGGGCTGGGGGAAACTTCAGACGGACGCGGACGGACAATTTACGGTGGAATTTGCCACCGAAACCCGCATCATCCCCTGGCAAAATTTAGAACTGCTCCCCTGATTGCAATCTCGGAAAAGACGGCTGGCGTGCAAACCGCACCTCATTTGGGGCTGTTGCAAAGTTGCTTGACAAACAATACTTTGCGCAGGAAATGTAGGGGCACGCTGCAGCGTGCCCCTACAACGCCACTTTGCAACAGCCGTGGACACCTCATTTACATAAGTTGACAAATGTGACATAATATTATATACTTTATGTTGAGTTTATACCCTAAACGACCGTCAACGTAAGGGGCAGGTTTGCAACCGAAAAGGAGCACATCATGAGCATAGATTTTGAACAACCCGACGACATGGAGAATGAAAGTAGCGGTAGTCGCCTTTTCGTCATTTTAGCCGTCGGATTAGCCGGGCTGATAGTTTTAGGGCTGTTGGCTATCGGTGGCGTGCTGGTGCTGCGGAATATTCGTGGACAGCAAGATGTTGCGCAGGCTGTGCCGCAAGCCACGCCGACCCTGATTATTGCCGCGCAGGTGCCCACCAACACCCCCGCGCCGACCTTCACCCCGACCACACCGCCCAACACCCCGACCCCCACGGCGACCAACACCCCGGTGGTGTTACCCACCGATACCCCTTCCACCGCAGATATGGCGGCAACTGCCACCGCTGCCGCGCCGACGGACACGCCCGTTCCGGTGGGGACGCCGGTTGCGAATGACCGCTTGCCGGATACCGGCTTCGGTGGGATGGAGATGGCGCTGATTGCGCTCGGGCTGGTTGGCTTGCTGTTCGTCTCGCGGCGTATGCGTCAGGCATAGCGCCTCGCCCGAAAAACTGAAATGTATATTGAACCGCTTGCCCGTTCGGGTGGGCGGTTTTTGCGTCTCCCGACCTATTTGGCAAATGGCTCCTTTCGTTTAAAATAGGCAAAAAGTGACCCGGAGGCATTCTCATTATTGACTATCTTGTGATTGGCAATATAACCAAAGATAAAACACCCGACGGCGCGATACTGGGCGGCACCGGCAGCTATTCCGCCGTTGCCGCACGCCGATTGGGCTTGCAAGTGACCATGGTCTCAGCGGTGGGGGATGATGCCCCCCCGCTCGATGTGCTGGACGGCATCCCGCTCCACCGAATTGCGCATCCGACCACGCTCACGTTTCAAAATGTGTACGAGCAGGGAACTCGGCGGCAAAAATGGCTTGTGGACGGCGGACGGATTGCGCTGGCGGATGTCCCGACGGCATGGCGGCGGGCGACGGTGGTGCATCTGGCGCCGATTGCGCAGGAAATGTCGCCGGCGCTGTGCGCCGAATTTCCGCACAGCTTGGTCGGCGTGACGGCACAGGGATGGTTGCGCGGACGGAATGCCCGGCGGGATGTCATCTTTCAGCCGCACCCGGCGCTGGAGAAATATTTACCCTATGTGGATGTGCTGGTGGTCAGCTTGAGTGACTTTTTCGGCGACCGCGACGCTATGCTTGCCGTGTTGACCGCCGTGCCGATTGGGGTGGAAACGCTCGGCGCGGAGGGATGCACCGTATATCGGGACGGCGAAACAATGCATGTGCCGGTGGAACCGCAGCCGGAAATTGACCCCACCGGCGCGGGCGACATCTTCGCCACGGCGTTTTTCGCGGAATATGCGCGCACGCAGGACCGTCGCCGGGCGGCGCAATTCGCCAACGCCTGCGCCTCGCTTTCGGTGACGCGGCAGGGGGCGGCGAGCGCGCCCACCCGCGCCGAAGTCGAACAGCACTGCCGGCGAATGTACGGCTGATACGGATTTATTGAATTTTCTGCAATCTGTGTGTATAATTCAAATAATCAATCAAACCCCATTAAGGACAACGAATGGTTTTGTCTGAATCGCAAATTGTAACCCGTACCACCGATTTAACCTATTTGGCGCAACGAGTTGCCCACAACGATTGTTGTGCGGTTGTGGGTGTGAGCAACATCGGAAAATCGAATTTGTTGCGCCAAATACGAAAACCCGGCTTGCTCGCGCAATTATTGCTCGGCGTGGATGAAGATCAATTCGGATTTGTCTATATTGATTTCAATCTGCAACTTCAAATGACCGGGCAGGGATTTTACGAGCTGGTCTTGCGGAGCATCCTCACTGAACTCAAAAAACTTGCCGCCGCCGATGATATTATCGCGCAGGTGAAAGAGGCATACGACCAAATTATCGCCCCCACCGACGATTTTCAGAACGCGCTCAGCTTCAATCAGGCAATTATCATCCTGTGCGAACAATGGTCGCGGCGGTTGGTGTTGCTGTTCGATGAATTCGATGAAGTCTTCCGTGAGCTGGACGCGCGTGTTTTTTTGAACCTGCGCGCCCTCCGCGACAAATATCCCGACCAACTGGTTTATGTGGTGAGCACGGGCGCGCCCCTGCTGGCGCTGCGCACAAGCCCGGAAATCGGGGAATTTGCCGAGCTGTTCACCCACCATACCTACAAATTGCGCACGCTGGAACCGGATGATATGGAACGGATGGCGATGCTTTTCGCCGCCGCCAACGACGTGCAATTTTCGGCGGATGACATTCGCTTCATCGCCGAGCAGTCGGGCGGGCATCCGGGCTTGCTGGAAACCGTGTGCCAGATTTTGGTGAACAATACCGTTGCCGGCGTTCCCCGCGACCCGCGCATGGTGAAAACCCACCTCGCCGATAACCCGAACATCCGCGAAGAATGCGTCAAACTGTGGCGCGGTCTCTCGCCCGAAAAACAGGACGCGCTGGTGGAATTTGTCCATCGCAAAAAAATTTCCCCGCCGATGCAAAAAATATTGCTCAACGATGGCATCCTCTTTTCCAACGGTGGCGGTCAACTGAAAATTTTCGGACAATTGTTTGAGGAATTTGTGTATCGCCAACGGCTGGTACAATCCTCTGCCGAGTATGGCATTCGGATAGACGTGGATGCGGGACAGGTTTATGTGGACGGCAATCCCATCGAAGCGCTGACCAAGCTGGAATATCGTCTGCTGTTGCTTTTGTACGGCAATCTGGAAAAAATATGCGACAAATACGCCATTGTGGAAGCGGTGTGGGGCGAAGATTACATCGAAGAAGTGGACGATGCCCGCATCGAAAAGCTCATCAGCCGGTTGCGCCAGAAAATCGAACCGAACCCGTCCAGCCCGCAATATCTCATCACCGTGCGCGGGCGGGGCTACCGTCTGCAAAGCGTGTGAAACTATCGGCAGGATGTCAGCTTGGTGTCCGAAATATGAACCAAAAATAGTGTATCGTTAAAACACATATTGCAATAAAAAGGAGAATTTCTATGGCTTCGTTGTTCAATAAAGTTCAAACCCTGATTTCCGCAAATCTGCATTCTCTGGTCGATAAAGCCCTCAAGGCAAATTCAGTGGCGGTGTTGGATGAATACATCCGGCAAGCCGAAGACAATCTGGATGATTTGCAGGATGCGCTGATTACGGTACGGGGGCAGGTGAAAACGCTGGAGCGGAAATGGAAAATTTTCCAGGCTGAAGCTGAACAGCTCGACGCCGATATTGACCGCTTGCTGCGCGCCGGAAAAGAAGACCTGGCGATGGCGGCGCAGAGCCAATACAATTCCAAAATTGATATGGCGGAACAGTACCGCGAACAATTTGAAACCCAGAAAGCTGAAGCCGACAAACTCGCCGATGCCCGCCTGAAGTTGGAAGCAAAACTGACCACCATCAAACAGGAACGCGAACAACTGCTGGCATTGCTCGAACTGGCGAAAACGAAAGAAGTTGCCGCCAAAACCATCCGCTCGCTGGACGATTTGCAGGGCATCGGCGACAGCGACATCGCCCGTGTCGGCGATGCCATCCGCAGCCGGCTTGACCGCGCGGACGCGGAAATGGAAACCTACAGCGACCGTCTGGACAGCCGGATGGACGAAGTGCT
>JAJRSQ010000372.1 GCA_024278725.1 Chloroflexota bacterium | reverse complement strand
CAGCGGCACGCCAAGCGCCAATCCGATGCCGTTTGCCGGGGTCGGTTGTTTCAAAAACCGTTGCAGAAAAACCAGCAGCCACAGAAACCCGAAAATTGCCGTCAATTGCAAAACGCCCATTTCCTGCGCCACAAACGGCAGCGATTGCATCAGCAGGGCGGCGCCACCGGCGGCGAGCGACGGGATGCGCCACAGTTTGAGCAGACAGAACGCGAACCATCCGTTCAGGGTTAAAAAAAGGATGACCACGCTGTTGTATCCCGCCGCCGGACTGACGGCTTTCCACAGTGGGAGCGCGAGGAATGCCGTCACCGGCTCAAGTTCCGAGTAGGCGAACACGCCCGTTGACGGCGCGAAAATGGGCGGATTCCAGTAATTCGGAAACCCGCGCAAGGCTTGCTCGATATTCCATTGCAGCGTCCACAGATTGAAAAACGGCACTGTGCCGCTGTGCTCGCTGCCCAACGGAATTGCCGAATTAAAATTTCGGATGAGCGGGAAGGTCAAAACCAGCGCCCACCCCAAAAACAATAGAAACCATTTTCCTGAACGATTCATACTGTATTATTCTGCCCGTTGATTTAAAAAATGCAAGCCCGACAGAATTGCATTGCCGGGCTTGCGGGGAGAGGAGGTTAAGGAGAGACTGTTTATTGCGTAAAAGTACGCAGATATAAAATCACCTGCCAGCGTTGTTCTTCGGTGAGCGCTTGTTTCCACGCCGGCATTGATGAATTAAACGGAGCCATCATACCGCCTTCGCTAATTCGCCAGAACAGATAGGTGTCGGACATGCCATTCATGATTTCGCCGTTGGTGAAATCTGCGGGATGCGGGTCTAATGCCGCGGCGGCGGGACCATCCCCTTTGCCTTCCGCGCCGTGACAACTGGCACAGGTGGTGGTGTAAACCTGTTCCCCGGCGGCGAGGGCATCGGCATCATCGGCTTTGAACGGATTGGTTTTGCTCGCGTATTCATCCGGCAGCGATTCGTGTTCGTGTTCGCTGTCGCTGTGTTCGCCTTCGGTAGTGGCGGCGGCATGTTCATCGCCGTCACTGTGTTCGGCATCGGCGGCGGGGGTTTCTGCGGCGGTGTGTTCGTCGCCGTCACTGTGTTCGTCGCCGGTGTCGGTTTCCGTGCTTTCGGCATTGGTTTCGATGACGTTCACGGCGGATTGCGAATCTTTTTCAGCTGTGTCCGGCTGTGATGTGGCGGCGGCGGGATCATTTTTGGTGGCGGTTGTGGACGCGCCACCGCAGGCAGAGACAATCAGCGCGGCGGTGAGCATCACAACGAATAAAACAAGTTTCGGATATTTCATAGGGGACCAACTCCTTCAGGTAATAAATCAATTTTCTTTAGTTTATCAAAATATACGCAATATGGATAGTGCCGATTGTAATTGACAATCGGGACAATTGTGTTGATTGTCGGGACAATTTCGGGACATTTGTCCCGAAATGGAGGTTATTCGCCGGTTGAGTCTTCATCCGGCGGGGCGAAGCCGCGTTTGATGGCGTACAGTGCGGCTTCCGTGCGGTTCTTCAGGTGCAGCCGTTTGAAAATCAGCGACAGCCGGTTGCGGATGGTTTTTTCCGAGAGAA
Organism: Chloroflexota bacterium; assembly: GCA_024278725.1. Lineage (GTDB taxonomy): Bacteria > Chloroflexota > Anaerolineae > 4572-78 > 4572-78 > JANTHQ01. The sequence goes on along the minus strand of JAJRSQ010000372.1, from coordinate 9,955 downwards.
AAAGGCGGTCGGCGATGTCTTGATTCGACATGCCCTGCGCGAGCAACTGCAATATTTCCGCGTCCCGTTCCGGGATGGGTTCCGGTTTCGGGGCGTCTTTCTGCGACGGAGTGCGCAATTCCAGCAACACCCGTCCGGCAATGGCGGGCGAGATGACCGCTTCCCCGCGGGCGACGGCACGCACCGATGCCAGCAGTTCATCCAGCCCCACTTCTTTCAGCAGATACCCGTTTGCCCCGGCTTTGATGGCGTCGAAAACATAATCGTCGCGCCGGTACATGGTCAAAATGAGCACCTGCGTTTCCGGGAAACGGGTGGTGATTTCTTTGGTTGCCGCCACGCCATCCATTTCGGGCATGTTGATGTCCATTAATACCACATCGGGTTTATGCTCGGCGACCAGTTCCAGCGCTTCCACGCCATTTTGCGCCTGCGCCACCACGGTCATATCCGGTTGAAGGGACAGCATTTGCGCGATGCCCTGTCGCAATAGATTGTGGTCGTCTGCCAGTAAAATGCGGATAGGTTCTGACATATTTTGCTCCTATACGGGCAACGATACAGATACAATTGTACCTTGCCCCGGTTGGCTGTCAATGGAAAAATCTCCGTTGAGCGCCAGCACCCGTTGTTTCATCTGTTGAATGCCCAACCCGCCATTGGATGTCGGTGCGGAAAACCCGACGCCGTCATCGGTGATGGTCAGCCGCAGGGTTGATGCGGATGCATCGGGTTGGATGGTGATGCGCACCCGCGAGGCTTTGGCGTGTTTGGCAACATTGTTCAACGATTCCTGTATGAGCCGAAAGATGGTCGGCTCCAGCCGGGTGGGGATGGCGAGCGTTTCCGGCAGGTCAATGGCGACGCGCCACCCGGCTTGTTCGGCGAATTCATGGACGAAGCGTTTCATGGCGGGCAAAAATCCGCCGGTCGTCCAGTCCAGCGGGCGCAGGGAAAAAATGGTGCGGCGAACATCCTGAATGGCGGCGCGGGCTTTTTGTCCGATGTTCCGCAGTGCGTCCGCCACGCTGTCCGGGTTGGATGAAAGTTGCTGGGACGCCATATCGGCGTTGAGCGCGAGAAAATAGAGCGTCTGCGCGACGCCGTCGTGCAAATCGCGGGCGATGCGCGCCCGTTCTTCTTCGATGATTGCCGCGCGTTCCCGTTGGGCGGTGATGTCCCGCAGAATCAGCGAGGTGATGGGCGGCTCGTCAGCCGCTGCCGCAATTTTCGTTTGGGTGAAACTGACGGGGATGCGTCGCCCGTCGGCGGTGATGACGGTGGTTTCGGTATCGGTCGCCGAAGGCAGTTCCGGCAGGATTTTTCGCAAGGGTTGTTGCAGAATTTCAGCGGCAGTGTAGCCGAACATGTATTCCGCGCCCCGGTTCCAACTGGTGATGGTGTTGTTTTCATCCAAACTGATGATGGCATCGGCGGAAAAGGCGGTCAGTTTTGCCAGCAATTGTTCGTGGGCATGCACGCTTGTTTCGAGGATTTCTTTTTCCGTGAGCTGACGTTCCATCCAAACCAGCGTCAGCCAAGTGACCAGCGGACCAATCAGGCTGTAAAATCCGATTTCAACGCCGTAGTGTCCGGCGTGCCCGTAGATGGCTTCCACCAAGCGCGCAAACCCCAATTGATACCCGACAACCAGCAATATCAGCACCGGCGGCAGGACAAAGCGCAATTGGCGCACCCGAACTTGCAGGGGTTGTTCAGACCAAATCGACATCAGACCTTCCTTTCATGGTGGTGGTTCAAATTGACTGATGGAATTTATTCGCCGGTAGGGGCGAACCTGTGTGTTCGCCCATTTTGGGCAGACACATAGGTCTGCCCCTACGCCACCTTGTTTCATCCGTCAAAAATAACCATTACCCCTTTCATATTGTGGCAGAGGGTTCAATTGTGATAGACGGGGATGGTGAACCGGAAAGTGCTTCCCTTGCCGGTGCCGTCGCTGTGCGCCCGAATTTCGCCGCCGTGCGCCTCCACCAGATGGCGGGCGATGGTCAATCCGATGCCGCTGCCGCCGCCGGCGCGGCTGCGCGATTTGTCCACCCGGTAGAAGCGGGTGAACAGGTGCGCCAGATGCTCAACGGGGATGCCGATGCCGGTATCGGTGATGGAAAAAGTGACCATCCGGTCTGTTTGCGCGGCGGAGACGGTGACTCGTCCGCCGGCGGGGGTGTATTGCAGGGCATTGCCCATCAGATTGACCAATATCTGGCTCATACGGTCTTCATCTGCCCAGATGCGCGGCAAGGCAGGAGGAATATCGAGGATGAGCGAAACTTGCTTGCTCTCAAATTGTGGTTTCAGCCGGTCGGCGGTTTGGCGGATGATGTTTCCGGGGTCTAGGGGCTGGCGATGCAGTTCAACGGCGTTGGCTTCCACCCGGCTGAGTTCCTGCAAATCGTTCACCAGCCGTTGCAGCCGGTCTGCCTCCCGGTAAATTTGCTGGAAGGTATCCGGGGTGGCGGGCAATACGCCGTCAACCAACCCTTCCATGTATCCTTTGATGCTGGTGAGCGGCGTGCGCAATTCATGGGTGACATTGGCAATCAAATCGCGGCGCATCATTTCGGTGCGGTTTAACGCCTCTGCCATTTGGTTGAAACTGCGTCCCAGTTCCCCCAATTCATCGTCGCCCACCACGTCAACCCGGTCGCCATATTGTCCGGCGGCGATGCGCCGGCTGGCGAGCATCAGCCGTTGCACGGGGGTGACCACCCGCTGTGACACCAGGAAGCTGACGATGATGGCGCTGATGAGCGCGGCGGTTGCCGCAAGGGTGAGCGCTTCGGTGAAGGCGGCGCGATAGCTGGAAAAAAGGTCAAGTTCCATCTGGTTTAAATCGCCGCCAGCCATTTGCCCGCCCATCATCATTTGCGACATATCAACCATGTGGCGGTCGAAGGTGCTCGGAACCACCGATTCCGCCGCCATAGCGAGGGTGAGCACGCCCACCAAAATTACAATCAGGTAGGAAGCCATCAACTTCCAGCCCAAGCGCGATTGCCACAACTTCAGTTGCCATTGTCCGAATTTAGCTCTCATTGGGGTGTGTCCTCAAAGCGGTAGCCCACCCCGCGCACGGTGACAATCAGCCGGGGATGGGCGGGGTCGGGTTCGATTTTTTTGCGGATGCGCCCCAGATGCACATCAACCACGCGGTCTTCGCCGTAGAAATCATAGCCCCACACGTCTTGCAGCAGTTGTTCACGGCTGAGCGCCCGTCCGTGGCGGCGTGCCAGCGCGTGCAACAGGTCGAATTCGATGGCGGTCAGGGCAATTTCTTCATCATCCACCCACACCCGGCGAGCGTCGCCGTCAATGCGGATGTGTTCAAAAACCAGCACGGCATTTTCGGTGGATGAAGTATGCCCGTAGCGGCGCAAGGCGGCTTTGATGCGCGCCACCAGCTCGCGGGGGCTGAAGGGTTTGGTCAAATAGTCATCCGCGCCCACCGATAACCCGATGATTTTGTCGGTCTCTTCCGATTTGGCGGTGAGCATGATGACGTACACGTCCGATTCGCGGCGCAACGCCTGCAAAACTTCCAGCCCGTCCATACCGGGGAGCATCACATCCAGCACAATCAGCTTGGGTTTGAAGGCGCGTGCGGCTTTCAGCGCGCCGGGTCCGTCCTCTGCCTCGTGGACGGTGTAGCCTTCGGCGCGCAGATACGCCGACACTAAATTGCGGATGTTTTCTTCGTCATCAACAATCAAAATTGTGGTCATGGGGAATCATTCCTTTGCTGCGGGGAGAAAAATTTCCAATTCCGAACCTTCGCCCGGTTGGGCATGAATGGTGAGCCAACCGCCGAAGAGCAGGGCGCGTTCATGGATGCCCATCAGCCCGAAGTGCCCTTCATTTGCCATATCGGCGGGGTTGACGGGCGGGTTGAAACCGACACCGTCATCTTTCAGCCACAGATGCACCCCTTTTTGGGCGAAGGTGACGGTCAGCACCGCCGATTGCGCTTGCGCGTGGCGCACCACGTTGCTCAACCCCTCTTGCGCGATGCGATACGCCGTCAATTCGATGTCGGGGGAGAGGCGGCGCGGCGTTTCCTGAATTCGCACGGTCACATCCAACCCGTTTGCCGCCGAAACTTCTTTCGCCAGCATTTCCAGCGCGGTGACCAAACCCAAATCTTCCAGATACAGCGGGCGCAACGCGCGGACAAAACGGCGCAACTCGGTTTGAGTGTCCAGCACCATCGTTCGCAGTTGTTCCAGCCGTTCCCGCGCCCGTTCCGGGTTTTTATCGAGCGCTTTTTGCGCCATTTCCACCCGATGCCCCAACGCAATCAGCGATTGAATCGTTTCATCGTGCAATTCCCGCGCCAAACGGCGACGCTCATCTTCCTGCGCGGCGGTCACGGCGGCGATGTAATCGCGCATGCCGGTTTGGTAGCGTTGAATTTGCCGGGTCATCCCTTCGAGCGTGCGGCGCAGGTCATCAATTTCCTGCACGCCGCCCACGGGCTTGTCCACAGCCGAAAAATCGCCCCAGGCGACGGCGGTGGCTTGTTTGTCTAACGCTTGCAGGGGGTAGACGATGTTGCGCAGTCCGAAGGTGACGGCTGCGCCGGAAATGAGCGCGGCAATCACCACCACCAGCGGGGTGAGCAAAGAAAGCCGCAGATTGGGGGCAATCAGCGTTTCCCACGGCTCCTGCACCACCAGCCCCCAACCGGGACCTGCCACGGGCGCGTATCCGGCAACCATCTCCTGCCCGTTTTCCTCGCGGTGGAAGGTTGCGCCGGAGAGCCCCTGTGTCACGGCGATAACGCCTTCATGCGGGCGGTAATCCAACCCGATTTGGGTGGGGTCGGGGTGATAGATGACCGTTCCCTGCGGGTCAACCAGAAATGAAATCAGCACATTGAGCGACTGCGAACCATTGTTGCGGGGGACTTCCGAGGGGGTATTGGTCAATTGCAATACCCCCGGTTCGCCCAGCCGAGCCAGCGATACCGCGCCCATTACCATTTGCCCGTCTTCTTCCGCCAGACCCACCAGCAGCATTTCGTTGCCGGAAGCGGGGTCGATGAATAGGGGGGAATAGAGGGCTTGTCGGGCGTGGGACATTGACAGCACCGATTGCCCGGCTTGCATTTTGTTGACCGGGCGGGCATCCCAGTTTTGGGTGGGCGGGAAGGCTTCTTTCAGCGTGCCATCGGCGGCAAAAAAGGCGATACCGCCATCGAACAGCGCATCCAGCGTGCCGTCGCCGGCGGATGTCGCACCGTCAATCAGCGAATCCAGCACCACCAACCGGTTCGAGAGCTGGTCGCTCAGGTGTCCCGCTGCCAGCCGGGCGGCGCGAGCGTCCATTTTCGCCACCAATTCGCGCATGGCGGTTTCATGGATGTTGATGCCCCACACGGCGACTGCCACCAACATGAATGTCAGTGGCAGCACTGTCCACAGTAGAAGTTGAACCCGCAATCCGCGCACACTGCCAAAACGCATCGGCTAATCAACCGCCTCATCCAGAGTGAGCCAGCCTTGTTTCATCGCCAGCAGCACCGCTTCGGTGCGGGTGGTGACATTCAATTTGCCGAAAATGTTCGCCAGATGCCCCTGTACGGTGCGGTTGCTGATGCCGAGATTCTGCCCGATGGCGCGATTGGTCAGCCCTTTTGCCGCCAGCCGCAACACGTCCAGTTCGCGCGGGGTCAAACTTTCGATGATCTCCTGCGCGCCCGCCGGTTTTCCGGTGGCAATCTGGCTCATCACTTTGGCGGTGACGGCGGGGTCGAGCGCGGATTCCCCGCGAGAAACCGCTCGCACCGCCCGCACCAGTTCGGAGGAGGGCGCGTTTTTCAACACGTATCCGTTGGCGCCCGCCTGCAACATCGCAAAAATGTAGGGGTCGTCGTCATAGGCGGTGAGCACCAGAATATGCGCGCGCGGGTCAATGGCTTTGATTTGCCGCGCCGCTTCGATGCCGGTCATTTCCGGCATCTGGATGTCCAGCACCAGCACATCGGGGTGATATGCCTCCGCCAAAGCGACCGCCTGCGCGCCGTTTTCGGCTTCCGCCACCACTTCGATGTCGTCTTCGTCTTCTAAAAATTCTCGGATGCCCTTGCGTACCACTGCATGGTCATCCGCCAAAACTACCCGGATTTTTTCTGCCATAAATCAATCCTGAGTTAAATGTATTTCCCCCCTTTTAATCCCCTCTCCCCACGGGGGAGAGGGAGAGGGGGTATTATCTACGCCGCTGATTTGGGTTTGGGCAAGCCCACCCAATTCAATACCAGGGCATTCAACGTAACGGTGATGGTGCTGGCTGCCATCGCCAGCGCTGCCCATTCGGGGCGCAACAGGATGCCGAAGGAGGTGTACAGCACCCCGGCGGCAATGGGAATGGAGATGACGTTGTAGATTGCCGCCCAGAACAGGTTCTGTTTTATTTTACCACGAACCTTGCGGGCAAGTACAATCGCCTTCACAATATCGAAGGGGTCACTGCGCATCAGCACCACATCGGCGGTATCAATGGCGACGTCCGTCCCCGCGCCGATGGCAATGCCGACATCGGCGGTTGCCAGCGCGGGCGCATCGTTCACCCCGTCGCCGACCATTGCCACTTTTTTCTGCTCCGCTTGCAGGGCGGCAACTTTCGCCGCTTTCTGGTCGGGCAGCACGTCCGCAATCACGGTATCAATGCCCAATTCCGCGGCGACGGCTTCGGCGGTTTTGCGGGCGTCGCCGGTGAGCATCGCTACTTCCAGCCCCAGTTTGTGCAACGCTTCAATGGCTTCGGCGGCGGAGGCTTTGGGTTTATCCGCCAGCGCAATCAAGCCCGCCAATTTGCCATCCATTGCCACAAAAGTGACCGTTTTCCCCTGCGACGATAACCGATGCACATCCGCCTGCACGTCGTCCACCGTCAGCCCTTCTTTTGCCATCATTTTATCATTGCCGATAGCCAACCGGCTGCCGCCAACCATTGCCAGTGCCCCGTGACCGGGTATCGTTTCAAAGCCGGTGACGTTTTCAGAAACATCCAGCCCGCGTTCAACGGCGGAGTCCACAATTGCCCGTGCCAGCGGATGCTCTGAGTCTGCTTCCAACGCCGCGACCCGCGCCAGCAGGGTGTCTTCCGTTACGTTTGACGTGGTGACAATGTCGGTGACGGAGGGTTTTCCTTCGGTGAGCGTGCCGGTTTTGTCCAGCACAATGGTGTCCAGCGTGGCGACACTTTCCAGCGAGGGCGCATCTTTGATGAGCACGCCGTTGCGCGCGCCCAGCCCCATGCCGGTGGTGATGGCGGCGGGGGTTGCCAGCGCCAGCGCGTCGGGGCAGGCGATGACCACGGTGGAAACGGCAATCGTCAGGGCGAAAATGATGTCCGCGCCCAAAATGACCCACAGCGCCATCGAAAGGATGCCCGCGCCCAGCGCCACAAAAACCAGATACTTCCCGGCGGTGTCTGCCAGCCGTTGGGCGGGCGCTCTACTGCTCTGCGCCGATTGCACCATCTGCACAATGCGCGCCAGTGCGGTATCCCCGCCGACGCGCTCGGTTTTGAAGCGGAACGCGCCGGTGGTGTTCAGCGTCCCCCCCGTGACCGATGCGCCGACCCCTTTGTTCACCGGAATCGGCTCGCCGGTAATCATCGATTCATCCACATAACTTTGCCCGTCAATGACCACCCCGTCCACGGGAATTTTTTCGCCGGGGCGCACCGCGATGATGTCGCCCACCCGCACCTCTTCCACCGGCACTTCAACTTCCTGCCCGTCGCGCAGTACCCGGGCTTGCGCCGGTACCAGCTTCAACAGGGATGAAATTGCTTCGCCGGTGGCGTTTCGGGCTGCCATTTCCATCCAGTGCCCTAACAGGCTGAAGGTGGTGAGCATGGCGGCGGCTTCAAAGAAGACATCCCCTTCAAACAGGAAGGTCGCTCCCACACTGTAAAGGTAGGCGGTCAGAATACCGGTGGCAATCAGCGATGCCATGTTCAATTCTTTTTTCAGCAGCGCTTTCCACGCCGCGGAAAGGAAGGGCTTGCCGCCCCAGAAGACCACCGGCGTGGTGATTAAAAATTGAAAGATGTTGTTGGGGATGCCAAACGGTGTGACCGGATTCCAGCCCAGCAGGCGCGTGCCCAAAGGCGAGTATATCAGCTCGATGACGGTGATGGCGGCGGAGATGAGGAACAGGTTGCGCATCATCTTTGCCATATGGGGACCGTGTCCGGCGTGCGCGTCGTGCCCTTCGCCGCCTTCGTGTTCCTCATGCCCCTCGTGTCCTTCGTGGGCGGCATGGTCGGCGTGCTTCGCGTGGTCGGCGTGGGAGGCGATGTGAACTGCGCCCCCTTCCTTGCAGGTGTAACCGCAGTGCTTCACCGCCGCAATGATGGCATCGGGGGTGACGCGCGCAGGGTCATAATCCACCAGAATCACGCCCGAAATCCGGTTGAGCGCAACTTGATGCACGCCTTCCGTTTGACTCACGTGGTGCTCAATTTGCGGGCAGGCTGACCCCATAAAATATTGGGTGATTTCCAGTTCCAATTTTGCCGGGGCGTCGTTGCTGCCGGGTGTCGGTTCAGTTGCATGGTGCATGTGTTGATGATCCATAGGGATATGCCTCCTGAATGGTGCTAAAAAAACTATTTAAAGTGGCTTCCGTCCGGAGACCACAAATACCTGCCCTCGGAAAAAAGTTGTGCGTTGAAAATCCTCGGCTAGGGCTTCCAGAGGTTCCCATATTCTGCGGTGAATATCGCTGGCTGCAATACGATTGATGAGCTTTGTTTTCAGAGATGGGGTGGGAATGTACCAATCCATAATGGCATAGCGACCACCGGGAGCCAGAAAGTTCCATGTGTTTTGAAAGACGGACTCCCATTCCGGAACCACCGAATACCCCAGCGTGCAGAGCATACGGTCAATAACCATATCGGGTTTGGACGTGGCTTGTCAGAACATTGCCGGTGACAACGTGCGAGCATCCGCTTGTATCACATAGGCATTCTGCCACCCGTTCTTTTCTATCTTGCGACGGGCTTGCGCCAACATTCCTGCTGAATAATCAGTCCCAATAATTGTGCCGCTTTTCCCGATATTTTCCAAAACGTACTTGAAATTTTCGCCGGTTCCGCAGGCAATGTCCAAAACGGTTTGACCCGGCTCAAGCTGAAGCTGGCGCATCGTCTCCCGGCGCGCGCGATTGTAAACCCCTTTGACGGAAAGATCATACAATGGCGCGACCAAATTGTACCAGGGAATGGGATTGGTTTTGCTCATCTCATCTGCTTTCAGTTGGTTGGATTACCCACGCCGTCGGTGCAGGGTGCGCCCGGTTCGGGGGTGTATGGACCAACTTGGAATATTTCCAGAAATTGCACCAGTCGCGGATCGTCCGGCGCGTCCAGCGTCAATTGCGCCTGCCATGCCGTCGCCACAATGGGGGATGACAGCCCCGTTTTCGGTGATAAAATGACCATCGGTTCCCGGTTGGCTTGCAGTTGTTGGCGCACAATATTTTGCAGCACGCCAACATCCGCCGCCGATAATTTGTCCGGGTTATAGGCGACCCATGCCGCGCCATGCTCCAGCGAGTGCATCACGTTGCCGGTGGCGACGGGTTCGGTGTAGATGCCGCAGTTTTGCCATCTATCGCTGTGAACGCCGCCCGCCGGTACATCATCGGCATAGGTGACTTCTCCGCTTTTGTGGAGCTGCGACTGCGACGGAAACACGACCAGCCCCGGAATTTCGTCGGATGAACGCGGCGGCTCGGTGGGTTGCGCTTCAACGGGTTCACTGCCGAGTTGCGCCAACTGTTCGTTCACGATTTGGCGGAACACTTCATACGGTTGCGCGCCGGCAACATAAACGCCGTTGATGAAAAATGCCGGTGTCCCGCGCACGCCCAGCGATTGCACCGTCAGCGATTCCTGTTGAATCTGGGTGGTATAT
>JAJRSQ010000371.1 GCA_024278725.1 Chloroflexota bacterium | reverse complement strand
TCCTGCAATCGTTCTTCCGCCCGTGAAATGCGCCCTTCCAGTGAAAGAAGCTGCTGCTGCACAAAGGCGCTCCGATCCACCCGCTCCTGATTCTGGGGCGAGGTGGGACTCTGCAAAATTAACTGCCGCGCAATTTCATCGGCAATGGCGACCGCCCGCTCCGGCGAGGTGTCCTGCACCGTCACGGCGAGCAACTGGGTGCGCGGCACGGGGGTCACGTTCACCCGCGAGCGCAGAAATTGCCAGCCCATCTTCAACCCCAAACTGTCGATGGCGGCTTGCAAAATGGGTTGGCGCACCGCAATCTGGGCGTATGATTCGGCGAGTTGCTCGATGGTGTAAAAATCCTGCCCGGTGGGGTTCGCTTTTTGGATGACCTGCCCCACCAGCAGCGTCGCGGTGGTTTGGTACACTCTGGGAAGTTGTGAGCTGGCATAATAGCTGATGACGCCGGCAATTGCCGTACTCAGCAAAAAGAGCCACCACCAGCGCAACACACGCTTAAAATATTGGGTTATGTCCATAATCGTCCCCTCTTTCGGGTTGTATCTCGGCTACGGTGCATCAATGAATTTGACCCACACCGGCAGGGTATCGTTGAACGGCGTCCAATTATCCCAGCCGAGCAGCAATTGCGGGTCAGAGCCGTCGGCATTCATAATCCACAATTGATTGTTGCCGGTGCGGTTCGACTGGAATACGATTTTCGTCCCGTCGGGCGACCAAGACGGCGATTTATCCCCTTCCCACTCATTGAAGGTCAACCGCTGTAATTGCGAGCCGTCGAGAAAAACCGTCCAGATTTCATCATTGCCGCTATTGGTGGATACAAATGCAATGCGGTTGTCGGTGGGTGACAGTACCGGGTCGTATGAAATGCCCGTATCAAAACGGGTGATGACATATTCTTGTTTGTTGTTCATATCGCCGTAAAAAATTTGGGCGCGTCCATCGCTGGCATATTCGGGGATTTTGGTGAACACCCGCACCGATTTATCGGCGGAAAGGGCATCCCGCAACCGCGCCATATCGTAGGGCCACGGTTCGGTGAGCCGCCCCAATGTGCCCGCCTGCGGGTCGTAAACATACACCGCCTCGGCGTCCCCTTCCCGGTCGGAACGGAAGAGGATTTTCCCCTTCAGCGATGCCGGAATGGGGCGCATCTCCGCGGGCGAAAGAGTGGGCGTGGCGGTGGGCAGAAGCGAAATGGTTTCAAACACCGGCGTGGCGGTTGCCAAAATCTGATTCGCGGGTGTGGGCGTCGGCGTGCCGGTGGTCACGGCGATGGCGGTGGCGAGTTGCGTGATGGCTTGCGCCGTGGCGGCATTCGCCGGGCGCGGGGTTGCCGTTGCCACCACCGGCGTCACCCAGTTGGGCGGCAGCGGCGTCGGCGTGCCGAAAAGCGCCGCTTCTGCCGTGAGTCGCGCCGACAGCGTTGCCGCCGCAAAGACCGATGCGGGCGTGGGGGTGCTGGTAATCAGCACGTATTGCGGCACGGTGGGCGTGGGGGTAATGGATGGACTCGGCACGGGCGTGGCGGTGACGGCGTTGGTCGGCACGGGGGTCGCCGTGCCGGTGGTCAGCGCGCGGGCGGTCGCCAGCGCCGCTTGCGCCGTCGCGGTGACGAGGTTGCCCGGCGTTTCCGTCGGCACAATCACCAGATAGTTCGGAATGGGCGTCGGGGTGACCACGTTGGGCGGCAGTGGGGTCGCCGTGCCGAATTTTTCCGCGTCCGCCGTGACCTGCATCGCAATTGCCGCCGCCGTCATCACGTTTTCGGGGGTCGGCGTGGCGGTGATGACCACATATTCATACGGGGGCGGCGTGGCGGGCGATTGCCCCACATTCAAAATCAACACCGCTTTGCCCCCTTTGCTCTGCGGTCCATAGCCGGTATCCCAGGCGAACAAATCATCCGCGCCGGTCAAAGCTCCTTCCATGCGGAACGACAGCCGAGGCTGAGTATCGGACAGGATTTTATCTTCGATGATGGCGAGCTGGTCGGCAGTCAATTCAAAGGTATTGACTTGCCCCAAACCGACATCATCCGCCCCTAAAATGGGATTCAACACTTGCGATACCCGCGCGTTGAACAGGGTTTGATAGCTGATAGTCCCCCAACTCCGGTCAATTTCCGCGTCGAGCAATTGCAGCTTCCACGCCGAATCTCGGCTCGGCTGGTCATTTTGTCGCGCCAGCAAATCGTCGCGCAAGCCGGTGAGTTGAATTTCGCCGTACACAATCGGCGCGCCACGGGGAATGATGCTCAAATCAAACTGCATCGCGCCGAGATAGACTCTTTCGTTGTATACCCCGGCGTACATGTACGAATCGCCGAAATGGTTGCCGCGCGGCTCATCGCTGGCAACCCAGCCGATGGCGGTCTTTCCGGGCGAAATGGTGATGATGCGCCCGTCGGCAACGGGGGTGATGGGCACGGTTGTGCCGAATGAGATTGCCACAATGCCCGCTTCGGGGGTATCGGACGGTGCGGGGGGCGCGGCGGCGACGGGGGTGAACGTGCCGGTCGGCACAATCACCACCGGCTGAACGGGCAAATCGGGTTGGGGCGCGCTGCCGAATCCACCGGCAAAAAAGACCATCAGCACCAGCGCCAGCCCGACAATCATCCCGCCGATGGAATAAAGCCAGACGCGCGGAAACTCTGCCGTCGCCCCGTCATCCGGGCGGGCAAGTTGTTCGGGGGTGGGAGTGACGTAACGGGCGCAAGTGGTGTAATCCTCACCAAAACAAAACGCTGTCTGATGTTCCACGTCAATCGGGGTATGATTTTGGTTCACAAAACAAACGTGTCCTGATTCCGGGTATGAAAAATGCGACTCTCTGTCTTGCGTCAAGCCCAGATACGGACACACCTGCTTGCGGGTTGTTTGTTTGGTCATATAGGTTGCATCACCGATGATAATTCGTTAAAACTGCGAATGTTTGCACCATAGTTATATCATTCTAAAACTTGAAAACGATTAGGAAGAAATTAGAAAATAGTTAGAAGGCATGTCGTATGCTATGAACGCGCCGGGAAAAACCGCTCCCATACTGCTCCCAAACTGAGCGCAGCAAAGGGCAGCAACACCGCATCCACCGGCAAACGGTAGCGAATGAGCGCCCACGACAGCAGATGCACGCCGGTATATACCCCCATAAAAAGGTACAACAGCGTGTGCGCTCGCCATGCGCCGTTTTTAAAACTGATGATGATACCCGCCAGCATGAACGGGAGCAGAACCCCAAACGACAGCACCCGCGAAACATTGCTGATGAAACTCGATTGCGACGACGGCAGAAACTTGAAATAGTCTTTCGTGCGGCTGATGGAGAGCAACAGATACCGTCCGGGGTCATCGGCGATGAATTGCAACCCCCGTTTCAGCAATGCCGAATCGAGCGCGGCTTCGTCGAGCGAGCGCAGTTCCGGCGGGACTAAATCCTGATATGAGGGTCCATCCGGGGGGAGGATGGCGATGAAATTCGTGCCGTGAATGGGATGGTTGCCCCAGAAAAACGCGAACCCGGCGTTGGTGTTCAGCAGCACAAACCGGTTGAACGCCCGATAATTCCGCGCCGTCCACGGGAGAATCATGGCAATCACAATGATACCGCTCACCGCCAGCCCGAAAAGTGCCGCCCAAAACCTGCGCCCCGAAATATGCGCTCGCCACAGCAGCCAACCCGCCAGAAAGGGGATGAACAACAAAAAGAGTTGCCGCAGCAGCACCGCAATCCCCAATGAAAGCCCCAGCCACACCCAGCCCGCGCGGCGATGCCTGCCCGCCGCCAAATCCGCCGCCAATTGTTCGGTCAGGTCAAAACTCCACAGAATGGCGGTGATGTAAAATGTTTCGGTCATCAATGTGGCGGCATAATAGAAAAAATAGATGTACCCCGCCATCAGCGCGGCGGCGACGATACCCGCCGTTTCGCCAAAATGCCGCCGTCCGAGGCGGAAAATCAGCCACGGCATGGCAACCCCCGCGATGACCGCCTGCACAAGCCGCGCCACCAGCGGATGGTAGCCCGCCAGCGCGTACACCCCCGCCAGATACAGGGTATACAAATACGACCAATGCGCGGTGGGGTCGCCCGCTTTGGTGAGGGGCCACCAATCTTCCGCCACGGTGAAACCGTGCCCCGCCACCACCTGCCGCGCCAGCATATCATACGAAAGCTGGTCGAAGGTGCCGGGCAAATCCACCACGGTATCGCCGAAATAGACGGCGGCGGCAACCCGCAACAGCACCGCACCCGCCAGAATAATTATCAGCCAAAATTTGGGGGATTTATTTTTCATGCCGCCGATGTTCCTTTCAACACCAAATCATACACCTCATCCCACTGCCGGTAGATGGTGCGCCAATTGTAATGTTCCATCACCGCCCGCCGACCCCTTTCCGCGAATTTCTGCCCCAGCGCGGGCGATTCCAGCACCCGCACCACCGCCTCGGCGAAATCGGCGGCGGTATCAGCGATGAGCATATTTTCGCCGTCCGCAATGTTGATGCCCTCCGCGCCGATGGTGGTGGACACGATGGGCAGCCCCCACGCCCACGCATCCAGAATTTTCACCCGCATCCCCCCGCCCGCATGGAGCGGCACGACAAACGCCTCTGTTTCCGCCAGATAGGGAGACAAATCGGACACATAGCCCGTCACTTCCACCCCGTCGCTCGCCAATCCGGGGGGCGGATTTTTCACGATGACGGTCAGCACGGCATCGGGCACACGGGCGCGAATGGCGGGGAAAACATTCCGGGCGAACCACAAAATGCCCTGCGCGTTGGGCAGCCAGTGCAACCCCCCCAAAAAAGTGACGCGCCGCACGCCTTTTTTCCGCACCACCGGCGACACCGCTTCCGGGTCGGCGCAAATGGGGATGACCGTGGCGGCGGACATCGGCGCGGCGGAAATGCGGCGCACCGCCTGCAAATCCTCCGCCGTCACCCACACCACGTGGTCGAACCGGGCGCAGATTCGCGGCTCATAACGCGCCATCACCCGCGATTCGCGCGCCAAAATCAACTTTTTGGCGATGTTGGTTTCGCCCGTCGCCATCCGCCGGGGAATGAGATAAACCGCGTTGTGCTGGTCGAGCACCAATCGCGCGTCGGGGGCGAATTGTTTCGCCCGCAGCGCATATTGCGCCATCCAAAGCTGGTCGGCGTGAATCACGTCAAATTTTTGGGATGATGTCAGCTCGCGCAAAAGATTCACCATCGCCGAAACGCCATCCCGCACAATCAAAAAAGGTTGAGCGGTGAGCAAGCTCTTCAACAGGAAAAGACCGTCGCGCCACGCCGCGCGCGGCATTGGAATGGTATGCACGGCGGCGCAAATCTTTTCCATCTCGGCGATATATGCCGGTTTGTCGGTGGGGCGCACAAAGGTCACCAGCGTGACTTCGTGACGCTGTGCCAGATATTTCAGCACGAAATAACTGCGCATTTTGGGTCCGGCATCCAGCGGAAAAGGCAATACCTGACTGAGATACAATATCTGCATGGTTAGCTCCGGGATGCCGCCGCCCGCCGATGGGCGAAAGCGGCTTCCATGATGGTGGTGATGGCGTTGGCGAAAGTCAGCTCGGTGGTGGTGAGTCGTCGGGCATTTTCGGCGATTTTTTCCCGCTCCGCCGGGTGGTTCAGGTAATGGACAATCGTTTCCGCCAGCTTCGGGATGGGCGCAGAGACATAATGTTCCCCGGCGACATATTGCGGCACGTGTGCCAGCAACGGCTCGGAGACCACCAACGAGCCGTTGGGCGCCGCCATGCAAATCCGCAGCGAGTTTTCATCGTACCATGTGCGCAAAATATTCAGCGTGATTTTGGTGCGGTGCAGCAGGTCGGTGCGGGCATCATCATACACAAAGGGATGTTCCACATTGTCCACCATATATATTTCCACCCCATGTTCCGCCAATTCCGCCCGCAGGCGGCGCAAAATATTTTTTCGCCGCGCAGAACCGAACTTCCCCATCCACAGCACATCAATATCCCGCGCCCGCGCCCGGTCATCAAACCATGCGGGCGCGGAGCCGAAAGGCGCATGAATGGCGGGTATCCCCTCGGTGGACAGATAATCGGCATACACGGCGGAAATATCTGCCAGCACATCAATTTGCCCGCGCCGGTGGGCGTGGTAAAAATCGCCCAGATAGCGGAAACGGATGAAACCCCGGTCGAAGCGTTGCCGCCAGCCTGTGCCGCGCCCCGCCCACGCCCGCAAACGGCTCAAAACGCGCACCAACTTCGGATGCCACGAAATGTCGGGCAAGCCTTCGGTGTTCCAGAAAATCACCGTCTGCGTGCGGGGAGACGGCAACCCGTCCAGCAGATGGCTGTATTTTCCAAACGGTCCATACAGGAAAATGATGTCGGCGGCGGCGGGGATGGCATCATTCTCGCCAAATCGCGTCACCAAATATCCCAGCGCGTCCAATTCCGCCCGAATTGCCTGCCCGATGCCCTCTTCATTTTCCCAGTAGATGAGCGCAATATGAGCGCGTTTTTCAATTAACGGCATATTTTTTCGCCTTTACATGGTCGGCAGGGATTTCACCAGTTGCCAATAGCGCCGTGCCAGTTGCCAACGTCTGCGGCGATACCGGCGGTCGGTGATGAAAATCAACGGCGTCATCGCCAGCCGCCCCACTGCCGTCAGCAACAAAATCAATTTGTAAAAAAAGCCGGTCAGTGCCCCATGATGTTTTTTGAAATACAGAATTTTCCCGCGATACAGGTGAAGGAACATCGTTTCCGCGACTTGATGGGTGCTTTGCCCGCCAAAATGAACGATGGATGCGGTCGGCAGCCAAAAGAGTTGCCAGCCCGCGCGGCGCAACCGGAAACACAAATCAATCTCTTCGGAATATATGAAATATCGCTCGTCGAAAACGCCCACCTGCGCCAGCGCCGCCCGCCGAAGCAGGATGCACGCCCCCAGCAGATTATCCACCGGACGCGCTTCGGTGCGCACCCACGCCGATTGCCGGTATTCGCCCACGGGTTTCAGCGCGTCCAGATGCAGCAAACGCCACCCTTCGCGGAAAAGGGTCGGGGCGGGATACGCCGACGTTTGCAGTGTGCCATCGGGGTTGAGGGTGAGGGGACCCACCGCCCCCGCCGAGGGCGTGTTGTGCAGGAATTTCTCCAGCATCGCCAGCGCGCCCGGATGCACCACCGTATCGGGGTTGAGGAGCAGAATATACTCCCCCGCGCTCCGCTCAATTGCCTGATTGTTGGCGCGGGCAAAGCCGACGTTTTCCCGATTTTGAATCAACCGCACCTGCGGAAAATCGGCGGCGAGCATCGCCTGTGTGCCGTCGGTGGAACCATTATCCACCACCCAGATTTCATACGTTTCCGGCGGGGGATTTTCCACCACCGAGCGCAGACAATCGGCGAGCAGGTCTCCGGTATTCCAACTGACGATGATGACCGATGTTTTGATGTTCATTCACGCGCCGCCGAAAGTCGCTGCAACACCACCAGCCCGCCCATGAACAGCCAGGGGAGCATGCTGGCACGAAATCCGCCCAACGTGATATTGTAAAAAAACGGCACCACCCAATCGCCGAGCATACCCGCCAGCAGCGTGCCCGCCAACCCCGCCAGCACGCTGAAAACGTATGCCCGTTCAAACCCGTCGGGAACGGTGTGGCGCAGTTTCCAGCCCAGCGCCGCCACCGCGCCGAAAAACCACAGATACGCCGCCAAGCCAATCAGCCCGATTTGCGCGATGATGTCCACATACTGGTTGTGCGAATTGAACTGCACCGCATAGCCGCGAATGCGGAACAACGGGGTGTACCAGCGATAGTTCGAGGGACCCAGCCCGAAAATCGGATTGACCTTCACGATTTCCCACACGATGCGCCACGCATCGAGACGGGTGGAATAGCTGTAGCTGTCGGAGGCGATGAGGTCTCGTATGGCGGGACCTGCCGCCACCACCCCCGCCAACCCCATCGGAATGAGCCAGCGCCACGACCACAGCACCAGAAATGTCCCGCCCACCGCCAGCAACGGCAACCAGCCCGATTTCCAACCCTGCCCGATGACGATATTGTGGAAAATGACCACCCCCGCCAGCCCGCCGAGCGCACCGCGCACCACCGGCGACAATTTACGGTTGAACATCGCCTGCCCCAGCGAGAGCGCCACCAGCCACGTCCAGAACATCGCGCCCAGCGCATACCCGCTGAAAAAGCGGTCGGTGAAGCGTTCCACGGGCGGCACAAAGCGGCTCACCGTGTACAGCGCGCCGATGCCCACGAACAGCCACACCATCCACCGCAACCAGCGCACATCCCGAATCTGACGGCTCACCAGAAAAAAGACCATCGCCGAAAGGATGAACATGGACATCCCGCCCAGTTGCGCCCCCATTGGCGCGGGTGTGCCAAAGGGAATCAGCGGGAGCTGCCCCACGGCAAACGCCAGCACGGAGACAATGGTCAGCGCAATGAGGGGGAAAAAAGTCGGTGAGGCGGTGAAGCCGAAAGGTTTTTGATTGAAAACCACATCCACCAGCCACAACCCGAAGAGCGCCACCACCAGCAGCATGGTCACGTTGAAATGGCTGGGACCATCATAGGGAACCAGCATCGAGCCGATGAGCGCCAAAAGTCCGAGTTCCGGCACTCTCAGCAGCACCACCGCACCGAGCGCCGCCCCAACCAATCCCACCAGCATTATCAGCTCATCCGCCGTGCCGAAATAGGCAACCGCCGCACTGAGGAGCAGCACCCCAATCACCACCACCGGACGCAGCCAGCGGTGCGTATTTTCGGAAAGCCAGAATTTAGTTTGCTGCACAGCATTCAAATGTTGCATCAAATTTTCCCCAATTCACGCAAACCGGCGCGAATTCCCTGCGCCATATATCCGCCATGCACCCAACGGTACAACGCGCCCAAAATAGCCGGACGCGGGAATACCCGTTCAAAAAATGCCGTCGTCAGTTCCAAAATTTTTATCACCGCCCAAGTTGAAACGACCCGCCGCAACATTTTTCGGACAATCATTTTTGAAGAATCCGCCCGCCGCCGGATGGGCATTTTGTCCACCAGCATCGGGATTTTGCCCCGCAAATCGGGATGGGTTTCAAATAAATAAATCGCCGAACGCCCCGCGCGCATCCAGCGCCGCGAAGCCGTGCGCAGGTCTGAAAGGGAATAATCCCAGTGCGTGCCCACCGCTTGCGCCACCTGCACCAGCCGGTAACCCGCCACCGCCGTGCGATATCCGAAATCCACATCATCCCAGTTGGGCCAGCCCGCCCCGTGCGTCGGGTCTTGCAGCATTCCCAGCGCGAGGAAATCGACGCGGCGCACCGCCAGCAATTCGGTATTGCATTCGACACAATCCAAAACAACATCCCGCGCCGGTGTGCGATGCAGCTCGGCGGCGAGCATCACGCGGGCGTACACCGTTGGCTCGCCGGGCGTGCGCCGGATGAGCACTCCCATCGCAACGGTGCGCGGTTGTTCCGTCACCGTGCGGGCAAGTGTTTCCAGCGTGCGGCGGGAAATGGTGATGTCGTCATCAATGAAAACCAGCACCTCGCCCCGGCTGTGCTGCATGCCGTTATTCCGCGCGATGGTCGCGCCCTGATTTTCCTGCCGCAGATAGATGAATTCAAACGGAAAACGCTCCCCGGCAATGGTGGGCGTATCGTCCACCGAACCGTCATCCACCACAATCACTTCAAAATCGGTGGATGGCAGCGACTGCTCGCGCAGGCTCTCCAGCGTCCGCAGCACGGAGGCGCGGCGGTTGTGGGTGGGAATGATGACACTAACGCGCATGAGGCTTCCTCGGCTGACGTACACTGTTCAAAATCGTCTCAAATTGCGCCAAATGTGCCTCCACGGTATAGGTTTCCGTGACGAATTTTTTACCGTTTGCGCCCAATCGTTTCGCCAATTCGGGGTCATTCAGCAAATCGAGCAGCCGGTTGGCGAAATATTCCACATCGAGCGGCGGCACCAAAAATCCATTGAACCCATCCTGCAACCAGTCGGAGATGCCGCCCACATCGAAGGCGACCACCGGACAGCCATTCGCCATCGCTTCCACCCCAACTTTACCGAAGGGTTCGGGCATGATGCTGGGAACCACCGAAACGGTTGCCTGCCGGTAAAGATTCTGCAACCGCGCTTCGCTCACCCAGCCCAAAAATTGCACCCGGTCATCCAACCCCAAACGGGATGCCAGTTTTTCATATTCTTGCTGGCATGAGCCGTCGCCGGTGATGATGAGCCGGACGTGTTCCGGCAACAGGCTCATCGTTTGCAACAGATATGGAATCCCCTTCTCATATTCCAGCCGTCCCACAAACAAAATCGTGTGCCCGTCGCCGCCAAGATGGCTGACTGAAGTATCTTCCGGGGTGATGAAATGCGGCGGCAGCACCGACAATTTTTCTTCCGCAATATCATTCTGGCGCATGAGCGTTTTCATATAATGGCTGGCAACCACCACTTTGGGCAACTGATGGTATCCTGCCAAATATTGCCGGGTACGGCGATAGATGTGCCACACACTGCGCGGGTCTCTGGCGGTGGCGCACTGGCGCAAATAAATATTGGGAATACACCCCAAGCCGAAGGCACGCTCGCACGCGGTATCACCGCGATGGAACAACTTTCCCATGCCGGGGCAAACCGGGTAAAAAATATGGATATATCCCACCGTGGGGAGGATGGTCGCCAGCCGTTGCACCAGCATGGCATCATACACATCGTGCATGTACAGCACATCGGGTTGTTGCTGTTCAATGACGCGCATCACAACCGCGCGGTCGGCATCCCAATCCGTTGTGCGCGGCACATGAAACACCGGATAACCGTTCGACGTTGGGGTGCGCGGATGGGTTTGACGGTAGATGACCACATTCTCATGTCCCCGCTCCGCCAGCAACGGTATCAATTTCATCACGTATGTTTCAATGCCGCCTGCCGGGGCGAAAGTGTTGGCAAAATGCAAAATTTTCATAAAAGTTCGAATAATCTCCTACGCGGATTATAGCGTTTGTGCTTCATCAAACCGCATGCACCACCTCACGGATGGGTCGCGCCGGGACGCCCACAACCACCGTGAACGGCGGCACATCTTTGGTGACCACCGCCCCCGCGCCGACCACTGCGCCGCGCCCGATGGTCACGCCGGGTAAAATAATGGCGCCTGCCCCCACCCAAGCGTAATCTTCCATCACAATTGGCGCGGGACGTGCGCGACGCACATTGTTCGGCACGGGGGCAATGGAGTGTCCCATCGTTTCAAATAATGTGTGCGCCCCAATCTGACAATAATCGCCGATGGTGATACCGCTGACACAACCGAAGTGGACGCCGATATTCACCCGACTGTTCTTCCCGATTGAAAGCGTGCCGGATGTCACCTGAACGAGACAGCGTATCTGGGTATCCCGTCCCACCGGAATGCCCGACCAGCGCCACAATCGCGGACGCAGATAAATATTGAAAAATGATGCATCGGGCAAGATTGCCGCCAGCATCACCAGATGGTGATACGGGCGCAGCCCCTGCTTCAAGTGTAACCAAAAATAACGCCATTTTTTGGACACCGGAACCATGTTGCTCACTCCATATATCCCAAATCCCGTAACCTGCCCACAATCTCATCATCCAAATCGGGCGCGATGACCGCATCGGCGGGCATGGTGTCTGCCACATGCTGCATATGCGCGGTGATGTGCGTTTTCAATGCCGCCACCATTTGCGGCTGTTCGGCGGCGATATTCCGCCGCTCGGCGGGGTCGGCGCGAAGGTCAAACAGTTCCGGCGAGTCAGCCCGGCGGCTGTCCCAAATGAGCTTGTGGTTTTCGGTGCGCACGGCGATGATGTGCCATTCGTCGCGCCACATTTCGCTAATGGATACTTCGGCGGTGTAATTGCCCACTTTGCCCACCAACGGCAACAAACTTTCCCCCGCCATCCCATCCACCGGCGGCACGCCGCACAACGCCAGCACGGTGGGCATCAAGTCGATGGTGCGGACTTGCCGCGACACCACCATCCCCCCCGAAACCCCCGGCGCGCGCATCAACAGGGGGACGCGCAAAATTTCATCGTGCAGGTTGTTCTCCCAATGCCCCCACCGACCATGCTCCAGAAATTCTTCGCCGTGGTCTGCCACCGCGATGATGACCGTATTTTCCATCCGCCCCGATTGCTCCAAAAAGTCGAACAGCCGCCCGATTTGGGCATCAGTGAAGCGCACCGCCTGCTCATACAATTCAATATAGTGCGCTTTTTCAGCCGGCGAAATGGTCGCGCCGTACCAATTGGCGGCATGCAAATGCGATAAATCGCGCCACGCCCGGGCAATTTCCGCCGGACGGGTGAGCGTTTCTTCGCGGTGGTAGGGCCAGTGGACATCCATGAAATGCACCCAACCGAAGAACGGTTGCTCGGCATCCCGCATCCAATCCATCACCCCGTCCACCACCTTTTCCGCCGAAACATACAATTGCGCCGGACGGGTCTGCACGCCGAGTGATTTCATCACGACATGGGTGATGGGCTGGCGCAAAAGTTTCTGTCCGCCGCGCATTTCCCGCAGAGACGGCTCTTTTTCATCGGGAATGAAGTCCACGAAATGCCGGAAATCGCGCGAATAGTTGTAGGTTCGGCTCAACAGCGGGCTGGTGGAAAATCCGGCAGTGGTATAGCCGTGCGCCGCCAGCGCGGCAATCGGCGCGGGGCGCTCTGCCGCCAGCGGACCGAGACACCCGCCGTATCCGGCGGCATAACTGGACGTGAGCAGCACCGGAAAAGCGGCTTGCGTCCATGACCCGCCGGTGATGGCTTGCTCGAAGCGGACGCCGTGCGCCGCCAGCCGGTCTAAATTCGGCGTGATGGGGGACGGAAAACCGTAACAGCTCAACCGGTCGGCGCGCAGGGTGTCAATGGTTAAAAAGAGGACGTTGGGTTTGTTCACTGGGAAACTCCCGTTGACAATTTTTCTGCGCCGACAGAATCTATCGCCGCAAAGTAGGTTTCAATTTCATCCACCATCCGGCGAAAGGTGAATTTTTCTTCCACCGTGCGCCGGGCGGCGCGCGCGAATTTCCGGCGCGCATCCGAGTTTT
>JAJRSQ010000370.1 GCA_024278725.1 Chloroflexota bacterium | reverse complement strand
CGGAGGGCGTTTCCGGTGGATTTTCTTTCAGCGTGTCAGGAGAGAGTGTATACGCTAATTTCGCAATCGCCAAACTCACTTCCGACAATGGATTGGCTTCCACAAATGGCACACCGGAATTGATGGCTTCCACAAATGCCAGCGAATCGTGCGGGATGGTCGCCACGATTTTGCCGGGCAATTCGTCTTCAATCGCCTTGTCTGACAGCGCTCCATTGCCGAAAATATGGTTCACCACCGGGAGCAGGTGATTTGTATCATATTTCAATTGGTGCATCAACCGGAAAAGATACTTCGCCGCCGCCACCGACCCTTTGTCAGGGGCGAGCATCAGCAAAATATGCCGACAATGCGTCAGAGCAGAATATACGGGGGGCGTCAGGTCGTTTCCCCCGTCTACCACCGCGAAAGAGAATTTCCGCATGACATGTCCCCACGCGGCGCTCACCATATTGGCGTTGATTTTGGCGGAATCATAGGCAAATGCCGGCGCCGGCAACACGGACACGCCGGATTTGTGTTCCAACAGCAACTCCGAAAATTGTTTCTCATCCATCGCATCGGGATTCGACGCGAATTTCACCAGCGTATCTTTGGGTTGAAGCCCCAACCATAACGCCCCGTGTGAATTTTTCGAGGACACATCAAACAGCAACGTATCGCTGCCCCACAAACCCCGGAACGCCGCCGCCAGATTCACCGCCAGCGACGTCGTGCCGACTCCCCCCCGCAAGCTGAACACCCCCACCGAGGTCAAAGACATACCGGCGTTGCCCGCATCGGCATTG
The DNA here is from genome assembly GCA_024278725.1 of Chloroflexota bacterium. Classification (GTDB taxonomy): domain Bacteria; phylum Chloroflexota; class Anaerolineae; order 4572-78; family 4572-78; genus JANTHQ01. The sequence goes on along the minus strand of JAJRSQ010000370.1, from coordinate 3,877 downwards.
GCGGCTTTTTCAAACAGCAGATTCAACCGCTCCAGCAACTGCGGACCGCGCACCGGTTTGAGAATATAATCATCCGCGCCCGCCTTCAAACATGCCAGCACCCGGTCTTTGTCGGTTTCTGCGCTCAACACCAAAATCGGGATTGTCGCCAGGTCAGGAATGCCCCGCGTGCGCCGCACCAGTTCCGCGCCGTCCATTTCCGGCATATTCAAATCGGTCACAATTGCATCAGGGCGGTTGCTGGGGATTTTCAACCATTGAAACGCTTCTATCGGACTATTGAACGCCGTCACATCAAAATTTTCACGGTGCAATATAACCGACATCATTTTTGTGGAGGTCACCATGTCATCAACAAGTAAAATATGTCGTTTTTCCATAAAAGTCGTATCCTTTACAGGGGGAAAGAGAATTATAAATGTTGCAATGGATATTCGACAAAAAATGTGGTTCCATCCGTTTTATCTGTGGTGAACCACACTTTGCCGCCCATATATCGTTCCGTCAACAATTTGATGCTGTATGTGCCCAAACCGCGCCCTTCCCCTTTGGTGGAAAATGAGCGCTGGAAAATCTGCAAGCGAACATTTTTGGGCATCGCGGTTGGGTTGTGTACCCAAAACCGAACCCGTTCCCGCCGGTCGTCATCACAGCCGATGGTGACGGCTTCACCGTCAGAGATGGCTTCGAGCGCGTTTTTTATCATATTGCCCAGCACCCGCCCCAGCAACCGTTTATCGGTGATGAACGCGGCATCTGCCGTTTCGTCCGACACGATGATTGTCCTTCCGTCCGCCACCGGGTGGGTGAGGTAGAGGCTCGCCATCTCCTGCACAAATTCGCGGGTGTGGATGATGTTCTGCTGCAATGAAAGCTCATTCGCTTCCGCCGCCGCCAAATCACGCTGCGCCTGAATTTCGTCGACCAATTTCACCGCCACCCCGGAAATCAGGGTGTGCAAATCGGCTAATTCATCCGCCGATGCCGAGTCGAGCAGTTCCGAAATCCCCCGCAGCACCCCCGCCGTATTCAAAATATCGTGGAAAAAAATCCGCTCCAACACCCGCCGCCGCTTTTCATCGGCAATATTGTGCACCGAGAAAATGGTGTAGCGGGTATCTTCAATATCGCTGGGCGTCGTCCACACCCGCAAATCGAGCGCGTTGCCGTTTTTTTGCATGATGCGACATTCCCGCACATCATTTGCGCCTTTTTGGCTGGCGAGTATCGCCAACGCCGCACCGCAGGTCTGGCAAAATTCGGTCGTGCCGCATCCGCCGGGAAGTTTGTCAGCGTGGACACAATCCAACGCTTCGCCCACCCGCAAGCCGGCAATGTCATCGAAAGAATCGCAATCAATCCACTCTCGCATGCGCTCATTGGCAAAAACAATCTGACGCTCTTCGTTCAGCACCAAATAAACATCGGGAACCGCATTCACAAACGTATCCAGCCCCGTATGCTGCCCGAAAAACCAAACTTGCGCCGCCAATTTATCGTCCGGCGCCCGTTCCGCCGGTAAAAACTGTGTCTCCTGCGGTGCAATTGGATTGGCGGCAAGAAATACCTGCAAGTCATCCATACAAGGTCTCCTTTTGTGGTGTGAATCAAAAACACGCCCGTTGATGCCTATAATCGTTTCGGCAATTGCGGGCGGAAACTTTAACGATGTTTACTCTATTTTTACGGCAAAACCAAATTGATTTTTCACGGTGGGTCTGGTACACTTTTGCCGCACAAATTTCTTGGAGGCTCAGATGGATTTTCCCCCGAACTTGCCGTACATTCTGCCCGAAGAGAACACCGATGCCTGGCGCACACTGAACAGCGCGGTGATGACATGTCGCGCCTGCCCCCGTTTGGTCGAATGGCGGGAACAGGTTGCCCGCGAAAAACGCCGGGCGTATCGTGATTGGGAGTATTGGGGCAAACCCGTCCCCGGTTTTGGCGACCCGAAAGCGCGGTTGTTCATTGTGGGGCTGGCGCCGGGCGCGCACGGCTCGAATCGCACCGGGCAGATGTTCACCGGCGACAGTTCCGGGTTGACGCTGTTCGCCACCATGCACCGCGCGGGATTCGCCAGCCAGCCCAATGCGCTCACCCGCGAAGACGGATTGCGCCTGCGCGATGCGTACATCACCGCCATCGGGCGATGCGCGCCGCCCCAAAACAAACCGACCCGCGCGGAATTGAACGCCTGCCAGCCTTTTCTGCGTCGGGAATGGGAACTGATGCCCCAAGTGCGGGTGGTGCTGGCGCTGGGGAAAATGGCATTCGATGATATGCTTCGGCTGTGGCGAGCGGATGGGTTCGCCGTGCCGCGTCTGAAATTCGGGCACGGGGTGCAATATCCCGTTGACCTGAACGGTCGGCGGGTGATATTGATGGCGTCGTATCACCCCAGCCGCCAGAACACCCAAACGGGGCGGCTCACCCTGCAGATGTTCGACGCTGTTTTTTTCGCCGCGCGGGATTTGCTCGCCGCCGGGTGAAACCAAAAACGGCGAACCGGAATTCGGTTCGCCGTTATTTTTTGGGGAAAAATTATTTTATCGCGTACATCACATCCAATTGCACACTGAGTTCCAGCTCGCCGGGGGAAACGGGTCCGGCGCCGCCGCCGACTGCCGCTTCCGCAAACTGAATGCCGGTGCTGGGGTAAAATCCGCCGCCGGAATATTCGGTGATGGAGATAATGTCGCCCAACTCAACCCCCGCCAGTTTCGCCAGTTCTTCCGCTTTGGCGCGGGCGTTGTCCATCGCCTCCGCACGGGCAACCGATTCGATTTCCGTATTATCGGACGGATAGAAACTGATGCCGTAAATGTTGTTCGCGCCCGCTTCGATGGCGGCATCCAGTACCGCTTCCAGCGAGTCCAAATCGCGCACCGTCACCTGCAAGTTGTTCCCCACATGATATATCGTGCCATCCGACGACGGCTGTGCGGTGTCCATCATCGGTTCGGGAAAGCCGCCGCCATAGGGGCGTTCCATCCACACGTTGTAGCCGTTGGTCTGCAAATCTTTCGCCGCCACGCCTTCCGCTTTCAACGCCGAGATGATGGCGTCCATCATCTCGGAAGTCTTCGCGCTCGCTTCTTTGACCGTGGGTGCGGTGAATTCCACCCCGATGGAAGTTTGGGCAATATCGGGTTTGATGTTCGCCGTGCCATTGCCGGACACTTGAATGAACCGGGGCGAATTTCCGGCATCGGCGGGTTGAGCGTACAGCGTGGGCGCGGTATTGCCCTGCGCCGTCGCCTGTCCATTCGCGTTACCATACGTGAAGTATATCGCGCCGAAAACCAGTAGCATCGCCGCCAAAATGAAGATGATGACTGTTTGTTTTTTCAAAATTTGCATATGTCTCTCCTTTTGTTTTTATGGTTTGCGATGATTTTTTGGTAATGGCACAGAAGTAAGTGATATGTCATTGCGAGGGCGTAGCCCGAAGCAATCTCCGCGCCCCACTGATGGGGATTGCACCCTTCGGGCATTTTCAACTTCGCTTCGGCTCGCAATGACAGTCGCCGACACTTACAATTGAGCCACTACCGATTTTTTCATCACCGCGAGTCTGCCATCATAACGCCCTCCGTTCAAAAAAAGTTCCCGCTTTGCGCTTGGAAAATCACACTTTTGTTCAACTATTTTTATCATTTTTGGGCAATTTCAAAAAAACGCTTGCAATATACATAAAAAGACATATAATTTTCTTAGTTAACCCATTAATCCACATAACCAAAAAGGAGGATGTTTTGAAAAAGCTATTGTTGTTGTCATTTTTATTGTTGCTTGTGGCAATATTTGCCGCAGCGTGTGGAGGGAGCACCAGCGCCTCCGACACCAATGACGCGGTTGCCGCCGGGAAAGCCTT
>JAJRSQ010000369.1 GCA_024278725.1 Chloroflexota bacterium | reverse complement strand
TCTAATCTAGCTATTATTAATCATTCAGTTTCTGAATTTGTGGTTGATTTTATTAGTATGATGCCAGGAGCTCCAAAGGCAAAAGTTAAAAGTAGGATTATTTTGACTCCTCAACATGCTAAAAAGTTTTTAAAAGCTTTAAACGATAATGTACAACGTTTTGAGAAAGCACACGGAACAATAAAGGATTATGAGCAACCTTCAATACCAATTAATTTTGGTCCTACAGGAGAAGCATAAAAAAAGCCCAATTTTTAAATTGGGCTTTTTTTATTCAAATTCTGAAGTAAAATGTAGTTTTACTGATGGATATTTTTGCTGGGTCATTTGAAGGGAGAATTGAGAATCTGCTAAAAATACCAATTGACCTCTCTTGTCCTTTGCAAGGAATTTTTGCTTAACTCGTTCAAATTCCTTGAATTCATCTGATTTTCTGTTTCATTCAGATTTTAGTTCATTTAGTTTGTTGACTAGAGCCGTTAGCTCAATCGGTAGAGCATCTGCCTTTTAAGCAGAGGGTTTCGGGTTCGAGTCCCGGACGGCTCACTGAAAATGCCCCGTAGATACGCTACGGGGCGTTTTTCGTTTGGCGCTACATTATCTGAAAATGTTTAAAGGGGTAGGGGCAGACCTATGTGTCTGCCCGAAAAGGGCGAACACACAGGTTCGCCCTTTTCGGCGAATAATTTCCAGCAGTCAATTTGAACCACCCACACCACCTATGCTCGCGCCGACTTTGTTTCATCCTTCGGTAATTGACGAATTTGCAATTTGTCGCTATGGTATTATGAACGGTAAAATTCATCTTTAATTCGAAGGGATATGCGCAATGAAACAACTCTATCCATCAGAGAAAAAAAATGTGGGCTATACTTTTTCTCACAAACAATTTTCTGTTGCCGACGGCTTTCCAAATTTGTTTGTCTACTTGCGAGAGGAACCATCGCATACCCATTTCGACCCCGAAATGGTCACATTCACGGCGGCTGTGCACGGTGAGCTTCGGCAAATGACCATCCGTTTTGCCAACGCGCCGCTGTCTGAACAGTTCACGGTAGTTGCCGGGCGGATTATCCTCACCGACCGGAAACAGCAGCGGGTTGAATTTTTCACTTTCGGGGGCACGATGATGGTGGGGGAAAAACCGGGGATGGTGCAATGTATGTTCATCTCAACCGCGCCGATTTTTCTGCTGGAGGAATCGGAATCGCCCCGCGCGCTATTTGCCGAGGAAGTGGAAATTCTGCTGGCGGAACGTCGCGCCAATAGCGATAATTTTGAGGAAAAGTTGGCAAGTGTCGACCCCTTCCGGCTTTTTGCGGCACTTTTGAAAGCCACCGAGGCGAAAGTGGAAAAGTTGCCCTATCGCCGGGTGAAAAAACTTTCAAAATTACATGCGTTTGTGGTAGAAGAGGTGCAGCTATTAAACGAATTCAAGTTGTTCCCCGACGGTATGCTATCGTTAACGGAACTTTTAGGTTAGGATGTGATGAATATGTACAGTCGAATACATAATTTTAGTGCGGGACCCGCGGTGTTGCCCCTGCCGGTTTTGGAACGCGCCCGCGATGAAATGTTAAATTTTGAAGAAAGCGGGATGTCGGTGATGGAGATGAGCCATCGTTCAAAGGTGTTTGATGGCATTTTAGACCGCGCGGAAAACGGGATGCGGCGGGTGCTGAATATCCCCGATGAATATGCCGTCCTCTTTTTGCAGGGTGGGGCGAGTACCCAATTTGCCATGCTGCCGATGAATCTGTATCTGCCCGGCAAGCCGGTGGATGTGATTCACACCGGCGCGTGGACGAAAAAAGCCATTGCCGAGCTGAAAAAAGTGGCGGAATACCGGCTCGCCGGTTCCACCGAGGCGGAAAAATTCCGGCGTGTGCCGAAGATGGATGAACTGGACTTCAACCCGGAAGCGTCCTATGTGCATCTGGCGTCGAACAACACCATCGCCGGGACGGAATGGCACGCTTTCCCCGATACGGGCGATGTGCCGCTGGTGGCGGATATGTCATCGGACATTCTTGCCAAGCCGATTGACGTTTCTAAATTTGGGGTGATTTTCGCCGGCGCGCAGAAGAATATCGGTCCCGCGGGGGTGACGGTGGTCATCATCCGCAAAGATTTGGCAGACCGCGCCGCCGATTCGCTGCCCACGATGTTCAACTATCGTACCCACATTGAAAAACGTTCGATGTTCAATACGCCGCCCACGTATGGCATCTACATGATTGCGCTGGTGATGGAATGGTTGGAATCGGAGGGCGGGTTGACGGTCATCGAGCGGCGCAACAAAGAGAAAGCCGCCGTTTTGTATGATGCCATTGAAGCCAACGATTTCTACTATTGCCCCATTGAACCGGGCAGCCGCTCGCTGATGAATGTGGTTTTCCGGGTGGCGGGTGGCAATGTGGAGCTGGAACAGAAATTTGTGGCGGAAGCCGCCGCCGCGGGGTTGGTGAACCTGAAGGGACACCGCTCGGTGGGTGGTTTGCGGGCGTCAATTTATAATGCCCAACCGATGGAATCGGTGCAGGCGCTGGTAGATTTTATGACGGCATTTGCCAAAAAATACGGATAGAAACCTATTTAAAAAGAAATAAAAAACGGCGTGCGGTTGAAAATACTGCACGCCGTTTTCTGTTGTGGAGAAAATAACAAATCACTGTCCAATGTTTGATAACTTGCAATAATCAGAGTATAATGGGACAAAATTCACCGCAACACACAAAGGTGAGGCAAGTAGCATTGCGGCGCTTAAAATTTTTGCCAAAGGAGGTATAGTTTTTATGAGCGCAACGAATTCCCCTCGTGGATTCTTGGCTAAAACCATTTCATACAAAGGTGGAATCGGTCATTGGTCGTGGATCCTGCATCGGTTGGGCGGGCTTGGTATTGCCGCTTTCCTAATTCTACACATTTTGGATATTTTTATGGTGGGTGTCAGCAAAGAGGCATTTGAGGCGCTGTTGTTCATCTACCACGCTGCCATTATCCGACCGTTCATCTGGGCATTGCTCTTTGGTGTGTTTTACCATGCCTTCAATGGTATTCGCATCATCATTCAGGACTTTTGGCCCCACATGTTCAAATACCAAAAACAGATGGCGACCGCCGTATGGATCATCGTACTTGTATTGGTGATTCCGCTGATTGGTATTGACATCATGAATCTGTTGACGCACGGATAGGAGGATATTATGGCTTCGATGACAAAATATGCACGTTCCCCCAGACCACAGGGCAGCGGTTTTGAGCTGGCATCATGGTTCTATATGCGGGTTTCAGGGGCGATTTTATCGTTAATGATTGTATTCCATCTGATGTGGATGCATTATGTGATAGGGCTGAACAATATTACGTTCGATGTAATCGCCGGACGCTGGACAGACCCCAATGTGGGCACCCTGTGGCGAACTTTCGACTTGGTGTTGCTGATTCTGGCGCTGGTTCACGGCATAAATGGAACCCGTTTCGCACTGGAAGATTATATTCACAATCGGGGTTGGCGTGTCTTCGCCAAAACCCTGCTGTTTGTGGTGTTCTTCTTCGTCATTATAGCGGGCGCGTATGTTATTTTCACGTTTAACGGATAACGGAGATTGAACGATGCAATACCATTACCATAAACACGATGTTATCATTGTTGGCGCGGGCGGCGCAGGGCTGACGGCAGCTCTGTATGCCGGAAAAGAAGTGGATACAGCCGTGATTTCAAAATTGTATCCCACACGTTCACACACCGGCGCGGCGCAGGGCGGTATCGGCGCGTCATTGGCGAATTTGGAAAAAGATACCTGGCAATGGCACGCCTACGACACCATCAAGGGGTCGGACTTTTTGGGCGACCAAGACGCCATCGAATTTATGTGCAAGGATGCGCCCAGCGTGGTGTACGAGCTGGAGCACATGGGATTGCCCTTCGACCGCACCCCGGAAGGGAAAATCTCCCAGCGCCGATTCGGCGGGCACACCAACAACGAAACCAAACAGCCCGTTTTGCGCGCGTGTAACGCCGCCGACCGTACCGGGCACATGATTTTGCAAACCCTGTACCAGCAGTGCATCAAACACAACGTCAATTTTTACGACGAATACCAAATGCTCGACCTGATTATGGTTGACGGCGAATGTCGGGGTGTGGTGGCGTATGAAATCGACACCGGCGACCTGCATGTTTTCCACGCCAAAGCTGTTATGCTCGCCACCGGCGGCTGGGGACGGGTGTGGAATATCACTTCCAACGCGCTCACGCTCACCGGCGACGGCGCGGCGGTGGTGCTGCGCCACAACCTCCCGCTGGAGGATATGGAATTTTTCCAATTCCACCCCACCGGCTTGTTCAAGCTCGGTATTCTCATCACCGAAGCCGTGCGCGGCGAAGGTGGTGTCCTCATCAATAAAGACGGCGAACGGTTTATGCCGAAATATGCGCCGACGGTCAAAGAACTTGCCTCGCGCGATGTGGTCTCCCGCGCCATTTATCTGGAAGTGATGGATGGCAAAGGGATTGACGGCAAAGATTACGTGTATCTGGACATCACGCCCGACACCGTCAATAAATATTTTGAAATTGATGACTCGCGCCAACCGAACGGCGAACTTCGCCACATTGATTCCGATTACGTCCGCGCAAAACTGGAAGACATCACCGACTTCTGCAAAACTTACGTGGGCGTTGACCCCACCAAAGAGCCGATTCCCGTGCAGCCGACGGCGCACTACGCCATGGGCGGCATTCCCACCGACATTGATACCCGCGTTCGCGCCAACGAAAGCAAAAAAGACGTGGTCACCGGTTTGTACGCCGCCGGTGAATGCGCCTGTGTGAGCGTCCACGGCGGCAACCGTCTGGGAACGAACTCCCTGCTCGATATTGTGGTCTTCGGGCGACGCGGCGGGAAAGTGATGGCGCAGGAAGTGAAAGAGATGGACTTCCAGCCCATTGACGCCGATGCTGCCGCCGCAAAAGTGCAGGCGGAACTGGATGGCATCCTCAATAGCACCGGCGAAGAAACGCTGGCAGTGCTTCAGCAGGAAATGAAGACTGTTATGAGCAAAGATGTGGGCGTGTTCCGCGTGGAAGAAGGGATGGCGGAAGCCGTGGCGAAAATCAGAGAATTGCGCCAACGCTTCAAAAACATCCACATTGATGACAAAGGGAAACGCTTCAACACCAACCTGCTGGAAGCATGGCAGTTGGGCTGTTTGCTCGATTTGGCATTGGTCACGGCGGAATCGGCGTTGGCGCGGAAAGAAAGCCGTGGCGCGCACGCCCGTGACGATTACAAAGAACGCGACGATGAAAACTGGATGAAACACACCATGGCGTATATGGACGCGGACGGCAAGGTAACTTTGAAATATATGCCGGTTGCCGTGACAACCCATAAGCCGGTAAAACGTGTGTACTAGGGGTGGAGGAGACGAAAAATGAAAGTAACTGTAAAAATTCAACGCTTCAATCCTGAACAAGACAGTGCCCCTTACTGGAAAGAATATTCCATTGACGCCGAACCCACAGACCGCGTGTTGGATGGATTGTTGCACATCAAAAACACCATTGACGGGACACTGACCATTCGCAGCTCGTGCGCTCACGGCATTTGCGGCTCCGATGCCATGCGCATCAACGGCGTGAACCGGTTGGCGTGTAAATCGCTGTTCAAAGACGTGGGAACCACCGTCACCGTCGAACCCATCGCCGGATTGCCCGTCATCAAAGATTTGGTGGTGGATATGGAACCGTTTATGGAACATTATCGCGCGGTGCTGCCGTTCTTCATCAACGATGACCCCGCCCCGCAAACGGAACGCTTGCAGAGCCACGAAGACCATCAACGCTTCGATGAAAGCACCAAATGCATTTTGTGCGCCTGCTGCACCACCAGTTGCCCCAGCTTCTGGGCGAATGAAGACTATCTCGGTCCCGCCGCGATTGTGCAGGCGCACCGCTTCATCTTCGACAGCCGCGACCACGGAACCGCCCAACGGCTGGAAATCCTCAGCGACCCGGACGGCGTGTGGCGCTGCCGCACCATCTTCAACTGCACCGATGCTTGCCCGCGTGAAATTAAAGTGACGCAGGTGATTGGCGAAGTGAAGAAAGAAATTCTGTACAGCAAACTGTAATTTGCACCGACCAATGAAAAAACGCCGTCATTTTCGACGGCGTTTTTTTTTGGTAGTGGTTCAAATTGACTGATGGAAATCATTCGCTGGTAGGGGCGAACCTGTGTGTTCGCCCTTTTTGGGCAGACACATAGGTCTGCCCCTACCCCCTACCTTGCTTCATCAGTCAAAAATAGCCACCACCTTTTTTTGTTGTGACGATACGGGTGGAAAATTTGTTTCCGCCGGGCAGTGGGGGTACACTGTGCGGGAAATCTTTGGGAGAGGATTGCCACTATGTCACAACCACACTCACTTTCACCGATGGAAGAAAAATTAACCGTCGGCATCAACCGTTTCACCGACCATTTTTCGCGGCATTGGCTTTTCTGGGTCAATATGATGAGCGGCACATTCGTGGGCTTGCCCATCCTCGCGCCCATTTTGGCGGCTTTCGGCGCGGAAAAGGTGGCGCTCGTTATTTTCCGCGCGTATAAAATCACCTGTCACCAATTGCCGGAACGGTCGTATTTTATTTTCGGGCATCAGGTGGCGATATGCCATCGTTGTGTGGGGATATGGGGAGCGTTTTTCATCGGCGGTCTGCTGTTCGCGCTGGTGCGGCATCAATTGCGACCGATGCCGTTTCACTGGTGGATTGTCGCCATCATTCCGGCGGGGGTGGATGGCGGAACGCAGTTGGTGGGTCCGCTGTACGAATTGATTTCCCCGTGGATTCTCACCGGATTTGCGATTGTGGTTTGGGTATCACTCACCGTGATTTTGTACACGCAGGGGGTGCGGCGGTGGCAATATTATCTCTTCGTGCTGATGTTCCCCGTTTCGATGATTTTCGTTCATCTGACCGGCACACGGGTGAGCAATTGGGAACTGCGGAGCGTGACCGGCTCGCTGTGGGGGCTGGCGAATGTTTGGCTCATCTTCCCCATGCTGGAAGAAACTTTTGCGGAGGTGCGGGCGGATTTGGCGCAGAAAACGCACCCCGTGGGGTGAAAATCCCGCTTGCCGTGTTTACCAGCGCACCGCCGAACCGCGCATATTGCGCCGCGTCCGCGTTTGCCGGTTGCGGGTGAGATACGCCCGCGATTGCCACAAGCCCAATCCCGCCGTCACCGTGAATCCGAGCGCGTACATCATCAGAAAGGGAACCAGTCCCGGCGCGCGGCTCAGGGCGAGGAACGCTTCTATCCAGCAATATCCCGCCAGCGCCAACTCGCCCCAGGTCGTCCAATCAACGGGGAGGATGTAATCGCTGGCGCGGCTCAGTCCGTTTTGGGTGCGGAATTTCGGGGTGCGCAAAAATTCGCGGGCATTGCGCCCCGAAAGCCCCTCGATGACCGCCCAGCTATTGTTCAGCATAATCCCCGCGCCGAACAGCACCAGAAAGGGGAAATACGCGAACCGCTCAACCCAGTTGCGATACGCGCCCCACTGTGACAGCGCAAACAGCACCGGCGGCGCGAATCCCGCCACGCCGAGCGCGCTCAACCGGAGCGTGCCGGGGTCGGTGTACAGGATGACCGGCAACCCCAGCAAAATCAGCAGCAGCATCAGCGGGTGAACCAGATAGCCGCTCAGGTGCAAAAACGCCTGCACTTTTTGCCACGGCGAAAGGGGCGCGCGCAGCAATTGCGCGGCAAATTTTTTCAATGCCTGAATGGCGCCCTTCGCCCATCGAAATTGCTGGCGTTTGAATGCCGTCAACAGTGGCGGAATTTCTGCGGGCGCGATGACATCGGGCAGGTAGGTTAGCTGCCAGCCCGCCAACTGCGCCCGGTACGACAAATCCAAATCTTCCGCAATGGTGTCCGATTGCCAGCCGCCGGCATCGTCAATGGTGGCTCGCCGCCACACGCCGCCCGACCCGTTGAAATTCATCAACAACCCTTGCGAACTGCGCACCGTCTGCTCTACTACAAAATGCCCGTCCAGCGCCAACGCCTGCGCGCGGGTGAACGGGTTTTCCGTGGCGTTCAAATGTCCCCAGCGTGTTTGCACCATCCCCACTTCGGGGCGGTTGAAATGCGGCATCACCCGCCGCAGAAAATCTCGCGGCGGGACGAAATCCGCATCAAAAATGGCGATGAATTCACCCGGTGCGGACTGCAATCCGTATGCCAGCGCGCCCGCTTTGAACCCCTCGCGCACCGGGCGACGCACGTAATCAATCGTCACCCCGCGCGCCCGATGAAAGGCGACTCGCGCCCGTGCCAGCGCCATCGTTTCGTCGGTGGAATCATCCAATACCTGAATGGAAAGTTTATCTGCCGGATAATCCAGCGCCGCGACCGCGTCAATCAGCCGTTCCACCACCAACCGTTCATTGAAAATGGGGAGTTGCACCGTTACCGCCGGAAAATCGGTCATTGGCGGGGTGGGGATGTGCCGTCGAAAATTCTGCCGCCGCCGAAAAAACATGACCGAAAAATAGAGCGCGTTGAAGCCGTAAAGCGCCAATCCAATTAAAACCATACTGTAAAGAATGACCAAAATATTCATAGACTGTTCCTAAAACCCCAATGGCGATGTCGTCATCAAAAGAGCCTCCGGGCAGGTATCAGCTACCGCCACCAGAGGCTCTCCCTTCGCCTTGTGTCACATTTCAATCGGCGGGGAGTATAGCACGAAGCCCCCGTTTCGACAAAAACAACCGAATTTTGCGCCAACCTTTTGACATTTGCCGCCGTGATGTTATCATGCCAATGTTTGTGCTCGGATTAACGAGCGGCATCATTTGCACATCGGAGCTTGCACCATGAAAGATTTTCAATCGTGGGGACGCTATTTCAATTATCGGCATGAAATTCGCCGAATGGGATGGCGATTTTCCGCGCCCGCGATGCTGGCGGATTTGCCCGCATCTTTTTTGCCCGTGGGTTTGGGGCGTAGTTATGGCGATAGCTGTTTGAACGACGGCGGCATTTTGCTCGATATGACCCCGCTCAACCATTTTCTGGCGTTTGACCGTGAAAACGGGCTGTTGCGCTGTGAAGCGGGGGTATCGCTGGAAGAGATTCTGAAAATTATTGTGCCGCACGGCTGGTTTCTGTCGGTCACGCCCGGCACAAAATTTGTGACGGTGGGGGGCGCCATCGCCAACGATGTACACGGCAAAAATCATGGGCACGCCGGAACTTTCGGCATGCACGTGACCCGCTTTGAACTCCTCCGCTCCGATGGCACGCGCCTGCTTTGCTCGCCCACCGAAAACGCCGACTGGTTTCGCGCGACCATCGGCGGGCTGGGGCTGACCGGCGTCATTCTCTGGGCGGAATTCAAACTCAAGAAAATTGAAAGCCCGTTCATTGATGAGGAAATCATCAAATTCAGAAATCTGGATGAGTTTTTTGAAATCGCCCGCGAGTCTGAAGCGGGATACGAGCATACCGTGAGCTGGATTGACTGTTTCGCGCACGGGGACTCGCTGGGGAAAGGGGTGTTTTTGCGCGGCAACAACACCGCCGCCCCGACGACGTATTCATACCAGCCGCCCAAGCCGCAACGGCTCGCCGTGCCCTTCACCGCGCCCAACTTCGCGCTGAACAATTACACCATGCGCGCCTTCAACGTGCTGTATTATGAAAAGAATCTGCGGAAAATTGTGCGCGGCACGGTGCATTATGAACCCTTTTTCTACCCGCTGGACGCCATCGGGCAGTGGAATCGAATTTACGGCAATCGCGGTTTTATGCAATACCAGTGCATTGTGCCGTATGATGACGGTTTCCGCGCCATCCGCGCCATCATCCATAAAATTGCCACTTCCGGGCTGACCCCGTTTTTGAACGTGCTGAAAACCTTCGGCGACAAAAAATCGCCGGGGATGCTCTCTTTCCCGCGCAAAGGGGTGACGCTGGCGATTGATTTTCCGAATCAGGGGCAGGCGACGCTCGACCTGCTGACCGAAATTGACCGCATGGTACTCGATAGCGGCGGCATTGCCGGCTATCCGGCAAAAGATTCGCGCATGTCCGCCGAGTTTTTCAAAGCATTTTTCCCGCAGTGGGAAGCGTTTATGGAATTTATTGACCCCAAAATCTCGTCCAGCTTCTGGCGACGGGTGACGGGAAATAGCGAATGACGAATAGTGAACGACAAAGGATAAACGTATGAAAAAAACAACCCTCATCGCCGGTGCGATTTCGGCACTCGCCGCCGCGCTGGCGTTCATCGCTAAATCGAAGCAAAAGCCCGCCGCGAGCGAAGCTGTCCGCGCGGCGCGGTATCGTCAGCCGCGCCGGGTGTTGATTGCGGGCGCAACGTCAGCCATCGCGCAGGAAGCCGCCAAAGAATTCGCCGCCGATGGCGACAAACTCTTCCTGATTGCCCGCAACGCCGAAAAATTGCAGGTGGTCGCCGACGATTTGCGCGTGCGCGGCGCGGCGCAGGTGGAGACCGCCGTCCTCGACCTGACCGACACCGACCGCCACGCGGCAACGCTCGACCAGGCGGCGGAAGCGTTGGACGGGTTGGACATCGCCCTGATTGCCCACGGCACACTCAGCGACCAAGCGGCGTGCCAGCAAAGTTACGCCCTCACCGAGCAGGAAATGCGCACCAACTTTTTGAGCGTGGTTTCGCTGGTGACGCTGCTGGCAAATCGGTTTGAGGCGGAACGGCGGGGAACCATCGCCGTGATTTCGTCGGTGGCGGGCGACCGGGGACGCAAAAGCAACTATGTGTACGGCGCGGCGAAAGCGGGCGTCACGGCGTTTCTGTCGGGGGTGCGCGGGCGGCTCGCCGACGCGGGGGTAACGGTCATCACCATCAAACCGGGGATGGTGGACACCCCGATGACCGCGCATCTGGAAAAGGGCGCGCTGTTCGCCTCCGCCGAATCGGTGGGGCAGGGGGTGTATCGCGCCATTATCACCGGGCGGGAGGTGGTCTATCTGCCCCGTTTCTGGTGGGTGATTATGACCGTCATCCGCCACGTGCCGGAATTCATCTTCAAAAAACTCAATTTCTAACCCCCGACGGTTGCGCTCAGTCAAAAATAGTTGAGGGGTAGGGGCAGACCGGTGTGTCTGCCCGATATTTTTGTCCAAATTTTGGGCGAACACACAGGTTTGTCTCTGCGGAAAAACTTGGCGGAACAGTAGTACCATTCTACCAGACGGTGTTCGTATAGTTTGACAAAGGTTATGTTATGTGATAAACTTATGTCAAACTATGTAATGGTATTCGCACATTAGGGCGAATGGAATGGGAGGTTCAAATGGCAGATGCACAATCCGTGATGTTTCCTGACGCGCAATCGCTGGCGCCGACACGGGACGCCATCAACAGCAATTCAACCTTGCTCCAAGCCGCCAAAGCGTTCCGCGAGCATATGGAGCAAAAAGGCTTTTCGCCGCACACCATCAAAGCATTTTACGGCGATTTGCGGCTGGTACGGCGGTTTTTCGGTGAGGATGTTCCCGTCAGTGCGCTGGGAACCGATGATTTGAATCGATATTTGTATTGGCTTCAGTATGAACGGGGCATCCCGTGCAGCCCGAAATCATATGCTCGCCGGGTGACCACTTTAAAAAGTTTCTTTGGCTGGCTGCACAGCATTCAAGCAACTCCGTTCGACCCCGCCGCAAAGATTATCCACCAGAAAATTACCACCCCGCTCCCCAAAATTTTGCAGGATGATGAAGTGGATCGGCTGCTGGAAGTGACCGAAAAACACATCTCCGCCCGCAAATCCGACCCCCGCCCGCATTTGCTGGCGAGTTTGTTGCTTCAAACGGGCATCAAAAAAGCGGAGTGCATGCGGCTCACCGAAGATGATTTTGAGAACAGCGACCCCGGCAATCCCACGGTGCTGATTCGCTACCAAGACCCGCGGCTGATTCACAAAGAGCGGCGTTTGCCCGTCTCGCCGGAGGTGCTGGACACCCTGGCGCAATACGTGGCAATCTACAAACCAACCGAGCGATTGTTTGAATGCACACCCCGCAATCTGGAATACGTCCTCACCGATGCGGCAAACGAAGCGCAATTGCCGAACGGGGCATCATTTGAAATGCTGCGCTGGACGTGCGCCTTCCGGGACTTTCGGGATGGGATGCCGCACACAAAATTGCAGGAAAAGTTGGGACTTTCCAAAGTCACCTTCCGCGAAACACTGAAAAAGCTGGAAAAAATCCTCAACGGTGACACGGAATAACCCCCCGGATGTACCGCTGAAAAAGAGAATCGCAGTGCGAGCAATGTTTCCGCACTGCGATTTTTGCGTTCAGCAAAACTAATACGCTTGTCGGGTGTTATTTTTAAAAGCGTGATGTAACATTTGCTCACGCTTTTCGTCTGTATTATAAATGAACAACCAACTGAGCAGACTGACCGAAAGCCAAATTTACACTCATTGCTGAAAGGGGAAATTATGACCAGAGTTTTTGTCACCGGATTAGGGGCAATCACGCCCATTGGGAACGATGTGGACACCTTTTGGGAAAATATGGTGAACGGCGTTTCCGGCGCGGGCATCATCACCGCATTTGATGCAACGGAATATAGCAGTAAAGTGGCGTGCGAAGTGAAAGACTTCGACCCCACAAAATATATGACGCGCAAAATGTCGCGCCGAATGGTGCGCTCGACGCAATTTGCGGTGGCGGCATCCCGGCAGGCGCTGGCAGATGCCAATCTTGAAATCACCGCCGAGAACGCGCACACCGTGGGCGTCACCGTCAACACCGGCGGCGGCGGTTTGAGCATGCTTGAACCGGCATCGGTGGAATTGGCGCAAAAGGGTCCGCGCGTGGTGCGCCCCTTTTTAGTCCCCAGCGTGATGGCGAACGCGGCATCCTGTCTGGTGTCCATCGAAACGGGCGCAACGGGACCGATTCTCACCTCAACGCTGGCGTGTGCCAGCGGCAATTACGCCATCATCGAAGCGTACCATATGCTTCAGCGCGGCGAAGCGGAGGTGATGCTGGCGGGCGGGACGGAAGCGGGCATCTCCCCGTTGATTACCGCCGCCTTTGCCCGCATGCAGGCGGTCTCCACCCGAAATGATGACCCGGAAGCTGCCAGCCGTCCCTTCGATGTGGAACGCGATGGTTTTGTGCCCGGCGAGGGTGGGGTGGTGATGGTGTTGGAAACGGAAGAACACGCCAAAGCGCGCGGCGCGAAAATCTACGCCGAAGTGCTCGGCGGGCGATTGACCGGCGATGCGTACCATTTCACCGCGCCGCACCCCGAAGGCATCGGCGCGATTCGCGCCACCCGGGGCGCAATCGAGAGCGCGGGGCTCACGCTGGATGATGTGGATGTGATTTACGCCCACGGAACCAGCACCCCGCTCAACGACGCCGCCGAAACGAAAGTCATCAAAGCGGTTTTCGGCGAACGGGCGCACAAAATTCCCGTGCCCGCCACCAAATCGATGGTGGGGCACATGCTCGGTGCGGCGGGCGCGATTTCCGCGCTGGCGGCGGTGCTCGCCTTCCGCGATGGCGTCATTCCGCCCACCATCAACCTCACCAACCCCGACCCGGAATGCGATTTGGACTATGTGCCGCTCAAAGCGCGCCGGCAGCAAACGAATGTCGCGCTGGTCAACGCCTT
>JAJRSQ010000368.1 GCA_024278725.1 Chloroflexota bacterium | reverse complement strand
TTGCAATTGCGTGTTGACAATTTTCCGCCATCCACTGATAATGAACGTGTGAAAAACTATCTACGCGCCGGTACGCCGATATTTTTGGCAATCATACTTCTGGCTGAACGCCTGCTTTTCCCGGAACGCACGCTCGCGGCAACGGGCGGACGGGCATGGCTCGACGCTTTTTTCGCATTGGGATTGTTGGCGCTGGTGCTGGCAATGGCGGCGGGAACGGGCTATCGCGTTTTGCGCCGCTTTCGGTTGGGGCTGTCGCCGGTGGAAATGGCGGTCTTCGGCGTGCCATTGGGGTTGGGCATCGCGGCGTATGGCGTGCTGGCGCCGGGATTGCTCGGCGGGCTGAATGCGCCCGTGCTGGCGGGCTGGCTCGTCGTGCTGATGGCATTTTCATGGCGCGAATGGCGGCGGGCGGCAGATTTCTCTGCTCGCGTCATCCGGCATCGCCGGCGCGGATGGCACATCGGACAAAAAGCGGTCTTCGGCGCGGCGGGGGTCATTTTCGGCTTGAGTATTTTGCAGGCGCTCACGCCTCCGTGGAATTACGATGGGCTGATGTACCATCTGCAAGCGCCGAAACTTTTTCTGCAAGCGGGGCGCATCGCGTTTCAACCGGAGAATTGGCCCGCCAATTATCCGCTCACCACTGAAATGCTGTACACGCTGGGCATGGCGTTCGGCAGCGACACCTTCGCCCGATTGCTGCATCTGACGCTGGCGGCATGGCTGGTGCTGGCGACATTTGTCGGCGGGCGGCGGCTATTGGGCAAAAACGGCGGATGGCTGGCGGCAGCCATTCTGCTCGGCATTCCGATGTATCCCATTTGGGGCAGTTTAAGCAATGTCGATATGGGTTGGTCGTTGTGGGGATTTTTGGCGGTGCTGGCGGCACTGCGCCGGGGCGAAACGGGCAACCGGCGCTGGCTGGCGCTCGCCGGGGTGATGGCAGGCTTCGCCATCGGGAGCAAATATCTGGCGCTGGGGCTGATGTTCCCGGTGGGGGTGTGGGTGCTGCGGCGCGCTCGGCGGGACGGATGGAAAACGGTGCTGGCGGACGGAATGTTGTTCGGCGGGGTGGCGCTGGCGGTGGCATCGCCGTGGTATCTGAAAAACTGGCTGTGGACGGGCAATCCGGTCTACCCGCTGCTTTGGGGCGGACCCGGATGGGATCTATCCCGTTTGGCTTGGCTGGAACAGTACCAAAATTCATTTGGCGCGGGACGAGCATGGCTTGATTATCTGCTGTTGCCGGTTCGACTGTACACCCAATACGGAAAATTTTCCGGCTTTTTGGGCAACACGGAAATTCCGGGGCTTCTGTTTCCAATTTTGATTTTCTATCCGCTCACCCGAAAATCGCCGCTTTTGACCAGCCTAATTTTCATCGTCTTTGGGCAATTTATTTTTTGGACAATTGGACCACAGCATACCAGATTTTTACTGCCACTTTTCCCCGCATTGAGCCTGTTGACCGCCTATGTCATGCTAAATTTATCGCAGCGATTTTTAAAACCGTCGCTGGGTCGCATCGCTATCACCGGCTTGGTGGGCGGAACGATTGCCGCCACCCTCATCTATGCCCTGATTTGGTTCATCGGCGTGCAACCGTTGGCGGTCATCTCGGGGCGTATCTCCAAAGCCGATTTTCTGGCTGAAAAAGTGAGCCAATTCAATGCCGTGCAATTCATTCAAAAAAATCTCTCCCCATCAAAACAAGTGTTGCTGATTTGGGATTCACGCGGCTATTATTGCGATGCGCGCTGTGTGCCGGACATCGAGCAATCTATGTGGACGCAAATGGTCGCCCGCACCCCCGACGTAGCCGGGGTACTGAAACAATTGCAGGCGCGCGGGATTTCACATCTGGCGGTGAGTTGGTCAGATATTGAATTTTTATCCCATCACGACCCTTCGGGGCTATATAATCGGGCGTTGAATTTTCTACTGGACGATTTTGTGCCCGCCTGCGGACGCAAAATTTATGAAGATGAAGCAATGTATATTTTTGAGATAACCTGCCAATGACGCGCTTAAAAGAATTCCGTCAATTCATCATCAGCCTGATTATTTTGTTGCTGTTGCCTCTGGCATGGCGCAACGAATCTGTGACCCTGCAATGGATTGGCGCCGGCGGCGCATTGCTGTTGGGCGTCGGCATCATCTTCGCCGGTCAGCGCCGAAACGCAACCCTGCCAACATTCAGCCTGCCCGTCATCGCCTTTATCGGGTATCAAGGCGTTTCGTTGATATTTGCACCACTCCCGCAATATGGAGTCAAACTCGTTTTGCTCAATCTGGCATTATTCATCCTATTTCTCTTTTTCATTCAATCTCATGCACTGGGCTGGAAAATAGACACGTGGGAAAATGCATTGCTCACCGTCGGGGGGATAATTATGGCGGTGGAGTTGACCCCTTTGCTCTTTTGGCTATTACGCTGGCGGCAGAGTGTCGGAACGTTTTTCCCGCTCCCCCCCGTCTCATTCACCCTGCCCGGCGTATTGCTGACCAACCCCAACGTCATTGCCGGTTTTGCAAGTTTAATCGTCCCGCTGATACTGATAAAATTGTGGCGTGCCAACCATGGGCAGGCAAAAACCGGGTGGAGTCTGCTCCTGACTTTATTTATCATCGGCGCATTGTTCAGCCATTCCAGAAGCGGTTGGCTCGCGCTGCTGACCGGGGCGGGAATGACACTGGGCGCGCTCTATCTGTCGCACCGAAAAAAACAGTGCCGGGTTATCGCGCCGATTGCCATCATCCTCGCCATCATCTCCGCCCAACAACTATTTTTCAGCGGCAAACAGTCTTTCATCAACGCCAGAGGCGAAATCTGGCGCAACGCATGGACACTATTCACCCAATCCCCTATTTTCGGGCAGGGGGCTAGCGCATTTACACCGCTTTATGTGGGGGAAGCGCAATCGCCACCGGGATATGTTGTGGCACACGCGCATAATTTTTTCCTGCAACTATTGGCGGAAAGCGGGTTGGTTGGCTTGATAATTGCAGCCATCGGTATCTGGATGCTCGTCCGCACTATATGGGCACAATATCACCGCACAACGCCTCAGTCAACCGAGCGTTACCGACTGCTGGCATTTATCGGCGCCGGAGCGGCATTGGCGGTGCATCATCTGGGCGATTATCTGCTGTGGCATCCATTGTATACCGCAACTATATTTTTACTGACCGCGCTCGCGCTCACCCCGCCACCCACTACCGCCACCCTGAATTTATCTCCCCGATGGCGCAGCATTTGCTTCGGTCTGATAACGGTGCTGTATGTTGGCGGCACGCTTTGGGCGGGGCGCGGCGACTCGATTTATCAAAAAGGACTGGCGGCGGCACGGGCGGGTGATTGGGTTTCGGCGCGGGAAAATATTTGCGCAGCGGCAAAGAAATATCCCGAAAAAACGCTGTTCGGGTTTCAGTGCGCACTGGCGAGTGTCCGGCTGGCGGATGAAACGGGCGATGCCGCGCCCATTTCGGACGCGCTGCCGCTGGTGCTGGAAACCCTGAAACGCGACCCCTACTGGCCGGTTCACCGCGCCAATGTGGCGATGATGCTCTGGCAGGTTGGGCAGCGGAGTGATGCCTTCGCTTCGATGCAAGCCGTGGCGGAATCCACACCGGATAATGCCATTTTTGCGTTGAATGCCGGTTGGATGGCGGAAGAACTGGGGGATGAATCGACGGCGCGGGAATGGTATGGCAAAGCCATCGCACTGAGTCCCCCGCTGGCAAACGATGTGTATTTTTTACAGACCCCGCTGCGGCAATCACTGCCGGGGGCGGGCGACTACCGCGCGCCGCTGGCGCAAAGCTGGGATGATATTTCCGCAGGGTT
>JAJRSQ010000367.1 GCA_024278725.1 Chloroflexota bacterium | reverse complement strand
TGTAGGGGCACGCTGCAGCGTGCCCCTACAACGCCACCGATTTTCGTTAAAACCGGAAGAAAATGCGTAAGAGCGGCTCGCAAATCGCCCCTGCGGCGTGAAATCATGAAAACCGGCAACCTTAAAATTTACTTTGCAACAACCGTGCCCGCCGGAAATCTGGGTGTTGACGAGAATGCCCCGGCGGGGTACAATATCATGAAAGTTCAACGATGGTTGAACTTAATCGAAATTGAAGTGAGTGAAAGCAATGGAAACAACGAAATTTTTTTCGGAAGATATGCTGAGTGATGTGGTGACGGTGCTCAAGGCGCTGGCAGACCCCACTCGGTTGAAAATCATCAATATATTGATGGATGGCGAGACGTGCAGTTGTGAATTCACTGAACAGTTGGAACTCCCGGCGAACCTTCTTTCCCACCATCTGCGGACGTTGAAAAAGGCGAATCTCATCACCGGGCGACGGGATAATGTTGACGGGCGGTGGATTTATTACAGCCTCAATAAAGAGGCATTGGCGCGGTGGCAGCAATTGCTGGGTGAATTTTTAGACCCGGCTCGCATTGAACCTCGAAAATGCCTCTGCGGTCCCGAAGGGCAGACTGCGCCCATCAACCCCGAAAAAGTGATGATTGAAACGAATTAATTCCCCTGACTTTTCGGCAAACGAATTACGAAGGTCGTGCCCCGTCCGGGTTGGCTGGTGACGTTGATTTGTCCGCCATGCGCCCGGACGATGCTTTGCACGATGGAGAGTCCCAGCCCGCTGCCGCCGGGGTCGGTGGCGGTGCGGGTGCGGGCTTTGTCCACCCGATAGAAACGGTCGAAAATGCGAGGCAAATCTTCGGCGGGGATGCCCTGCCCGGTGTCCGCCACGGTGACGATGACCTCGGTGCGGGTTTCTTCCACCGAAAGGCGAACCCGGCTGTGGGGCGGACTGTATTTGATGGCATTGCTGACCAGATTGTCGAACACCCGATGTAGTTGTTCCGGGTTGCCGTGAATCTCGCTGTTGATGTCGCAATCCATCACCAATTCGATGTGTTTTTGGGTTGCCAGCGGCGAAAAGGTGTCGCACACATCCTGCAAAAGCGGGCTGAGTTTCACGCGGGTCGCTTCAAGTTCCACCGGCGAATCAACTTTGGAGAGTGTGAGCAGGCTGGCGGTCAGCGATTCCATGCGGGCGGTTTCATGGTCAATGTCGTTTAAAAATTTCCCGGAAACATCGGGGTCATCCATTGCCCCGTCCAGCAACGCTTCCGCACGGAGTTTGATGTTGGTGAGCGGGGTGCGCAATTCATGCGAAGCATTCGCCACAAATAACCGTTGTTTGCGAATCATCTCTTTCAGTTGCGCCGCCATTTCATTGAAGGTGTGCGCCAGTTCCGCCAGTTCATCATTCCCTTTGACGGGGATTTGCCGGTCTAAATCACCGGCGGCGAAACTTCGGGCGGCAGATTGAAGTTGGGTAATCGGCTTGAGGATATATTGTGCCAGCCACAAACTGGCGGCAACGGTCAGCAGGATGATGACCGTTGCGGTGCCGCCGAGTATCAGCCACCCCTGAGCGATTTCCGCATCAATGGGGGCGATGGGCACGGAAAGTTGTACCACGCCGTACACTTTGTTTTCGGACTGAACGGGCGCGGCGGCATACAGGCGGTTTTCCCCGGTGATGGGGTCGGGGCGGATTTCATGCTGTTCCAGCCCTTGCAGCGCGAAGCTCACTTCCGTTTGGTTGAGTTGGTTTCCCAACTTCCGAAAGTCAACTTCACTGTCGTAGATGGGGTTGCCTTGCAGGGTCAGTACGGTGAGCCGCGCGTCAAGCGGGCGGGAAATGCGGTCGAGCCTTTGGGCGAAGGTGATGTACGCTTCCCCCTCTTCAATGAAATTCTCCAGAGGTGCGCCCACCGCCGCCGCAACGGTGAACGCATTGATTTCCAATTCGTGTTCGGAGGCATCAATGATGCGCGCTTTTTCCAGCAGACCAAACCGCAGCGATAACCCGCCCACGCCCAAAATTGCGAGCAGGACATAGGTTAACAGCAACCGGTCTCGCAGCTTCAACTTCATGCCTCAAGTTCCTGCGGGGTGGCGAAGCGGTAGCCCACG
Organism: Chloroflexota bacterium; assembly: GCA_024278725.1. Classification (GTDB taxonomy): domain Bacteria; phylum Chloroflexota; class Anaerolineae; order 4572-78; family 4572-78; genus JANTHQ01. The sequence goes on along the minus strand of JAJRSQ010000367.1, from coordinate 2,324 downwards.
CCGCGAACCGTTTTGATGTAGCGAGGCTTGCCGGGCACGTCTTCAACCTTTTCCCGCACCCAGCGGATGTGCACATCGAGCGTGCGGGTATCGCCCAGCCAGTCTATGCCCCACACAATGTCCAGCAATTCCGCCCGGCTGACCACTTTTCCGGCGCGGTTCATCAGCGTGAACAGCAAATCGTATTCCTTTTGCGTCATCGTGAGCAGGTGTCCGTTTTTGAACACCTGATGCGCGGTGTGGTCAATCATCACGTCGCCGATGGACAGGGTGTGATTGGCGGCGGGTTGGGTGTCAAACTCGATGCGGCGCAGAATGGCGCGAATGCGCGCCAGCAGTTCCCGAAAGCTGAACGGCTTGGGCAGATAATCGTCTGCGCCCATTTCCAGCCCCAGCACCCGGTCGAATTCTTCGCCGCGCGCGGTGAGCATGATGATGGGCGTGGCGCTGGTGCGGCGAATCCTGCGGCAGACTTCCCAGCCGTCAATGGAGGGGAGCATCACGTCCAGCACAATTACATCGGGGCGTTTCTCTTCGGCGAGCGCCACCGCTTCCAGTCCGTCACCGCAGGTGATGATGGTGAATCCTTCTTTTTTCAAACTGTAGGTCAACGATTCCACAATCATGCGGTCATCGTCAACAATTAAAAGTGTTTTGCTCATAATTGGCTATTGTGTCCGGCTGATGGCTTCTGCCCCGGCGGGCGACAGGTTCTGAGAGCGTTGGACGGTTTTTTGCAGTCCGTCAATTAATGCCTGTTTTTCCGCGGCGGAGAGCCGGGCGGCGGGATGGGTTATCGTGTAATACAAGGGCGGCATCGAACCTTCGATGATGGTTTCGATGGCTTCATTTTGCTCGCGGGGATGCCAGTTGGAGAAGTTCAACTCCCGCCGCCCCTCCACAACATGGTTGGTCACAATCCATGAAATCGGGGCGATTTTTGAATAGGGGGGCCACACCGTTTCGTTGCTGTGGCAATCGAAGCACGCCCGTTTCGCCAAATCGCGCGTTTGCGGGCTGTCCCAGTTCGGTTCGCGTACAACGGGCGGGTTGGTGGTGTCTATGGGGATGAACTGAATGGCGATGAAACCGATGAGTCCAATACCGATGATGATACCGGCATATTTTAAGATGTTACGAAAAGACATATTTAAACTCCTTGAGTGTGGATTTGAATGGCGGGGCAGGGGATGCCTCCCTCGAACCCCGCTTGTTTTCACCTCAAGCGGCGGAACGGCACGCTCATACAAACCCTGTATAATTATAGCATAAAATGGAAATTAATCGCCCATCACCCGATGACATGCGTTGCATTGTTGCTGGGTGGGGTCAACGCTCACCCATTTCAAATCGGGGCGACCGGCGGTGTCGTGCCCGGTGTGGCAATCAACGCAGGAGGCGGCGCTCTCCGGTCGGGCGCTTTGCCAGCGGGGCAGCAAAACGTGAAAATGGTTCTCGAAGGTTTGCGCCTGGTCAATATTGCTATGGCACTTCAGGCAATTCCCGTCGGGGATGGCGTGGGTGAGTTGTGCGGGCTGGGGAAAATCCCGTTTGGCGAAGGCGATTAAATCGCGCGCGCCGAGCTTCATCGCGTCCAATCGTCCGGCGAACCCTTCGCCGCTGTGGCAGGCGATGCAGCCCACGTTTTCCGCCGCATGCGCCGAGGCGAGGTCGGTGGCGGGTTGGGTGGTGCGGTCTACAAAGGTGGTTTCCGGATTGGTGTGGCAACTGGCGCAAAACTGGTCGTTATTCTCCAGTTGCGCGCCCACCCCCAGCGACCCGCCAACCAGTACCACAATCAGCGCGGCGGTGGCGCTGAGCCATTTTGCCCAATTCGGAAAATTGGTGGATGCAGCTTTGTTTTTACCCGATTTTTTCTTGCGCATGGAATTGTCCCTTCTTCCTGTAAACTATAATGATGATTTTATACAACGCGGCGTGCCGCTCGGCGCGACTGCCCCGCAATTCGATACAGCATCAGCGCGAAAATGCTCCCCATTGCGCTGAGATACATCACCCGAACAACGGTCAAACCGCTGTCTGTGCCGATGAAGATGCCGTGCACGGCGGCAAAGATGAAAACCAGAAACGAGGTGTAATGCAAAGCTCGCCAGGTTTGCTGTCCGATTTTTTTGCGAATGTAAAAACTGCCCACCACCAGCGCGTACAAATATAATCCCAGTGTGCCGATGCCCACCAAATTCGGTTTGAAGGATGCCGAAAACGGCAAAAGAATGTCAGATAATCCAAATTTAATATATTGGTCGCCCAGCAGCACAAACGCATGAAAGACGATGAAACCCAGCCCCGCCAGCGACAAAAAT